>NZ_JARFTR010000068.1 GCF_029167235.1 Kamptonema sp. UHCC 0994
ATACCCACAATCAACGACCGCGCTTTGCAAGCGTTAGTTAAACTAGCGTTAGAACCAGAGTGGGAGGCAAAATTTGAGCCTAACAGTTACGGTTTTAGACCAGGGCGTTCCTGTCACGATGCGATAGAGGCAATATTTACCAATATCAACAAAAAAGCCAAATACGTGCTAGATGCTGATATTGCCAAATGCTTCGACCGTATAGACCACAAAGCGCTACTCTCCAAAATAAGTACATACCCCACCTTAAACCGTCTGATTAAAACATGGCTCAAGGCAGGGTATTGTGACCAGGGTAGTTTATTCCCTACTAATGAGGGTACACCACAAGGCGGGGTAATTTCTCCCCTACTTGCGAACATTGCCTTACATGGTATGGAAGAAAGAGTTAAACAGTACGCGGAAACCCTAACAATGTTCTCTGGGGATAGGAAACTAAGTAAAAACCAGAGAAGGGAAACAATCAGATTAATCCGCTATGCTGACGACTTCGTAATTATCCACAAGGATTTGAACGTAGTTAAGAAATGTCAAGAGATAATTGCTGACTGGTTAAGTGACATGGGGCTGGAGTTAAAACCAAGTAAAACAAAATTAACCCACACCCTCATTGAGATTGACGGTAATGCTGGATTTGAGTTTCTAGGATTCCATGTACAACAATATAAGACTGGTGCATACCGATGTGCCAAAAACAGTAGTGGAACACCGCTCGGTTTTAACACGATAATCACACCCTCAAAAGCCAAAATAAAGGTGCATTTATCTAAGATTGCTGAAGTAATAGACACCCATAAAACCGCCCCACAAGCTGCTTTAATTAGTAAGCTGAACCCAATCATTAAGGGTTGGTCAAACTATTACTCCACAGTCTGTAGTAAGAAAACTTACTCGAAGGTAGACCACTTAACTTATCAAATGTTAATGGCTTGGGGCAAGTCAAGGGTAAAAGGGGACGGTAGCTGGTATAACAAATACTGGAAAACAGTAGGAACCAACAAACGTTTCAGAACCGAAGACGGGGTTGAATTAACCTACCACAAGGATACGGAAATCGTTCGGCACATAAAAGTGATAGGCGAGGTTAGTCCTTACAACGGTGACTGGTCTTATTGGAGTAAGCGAAGGGGAACATACCCAGGCATTCCAACACGGGAAGCCAAACTATTCAAGAAACAAAAGGGTATTTGTTCTCATTGTGGTTTGTACTTTACGAATACAGACATTGTAGAAGTTGACCATATTAAACCAACATCGTTAGGTGGAAAGGATATCTACGATAATCTGCAACTTTTACACAGACACTGCCACGATTCAAAAACGGCTAAAGACGGCTCCCTCCACAAGAGTCAGGATGACAAACCGTTCTAACTCGTACCTATAACAAAGGTGGAATTATCAAGGAGCCGTGTGTGGTGAAAGTCACAAGCACGGTTCTGAAGGAGAGGTAGGAGTGGTAACGCTCCTATCGACTCTAACCCCCAAGAGTTAATTGAGTTGCGAAATGTGGCAACAGAATTAGCTGGTGCTGTGATGCAAGTTGCTCGCGGTGGCAATGTTGAGCGAATGAATCGGGTACGCGAGCTTTTAGACCAAGTTAAACGGGATATTTACGCGATTCTGGCTGAGAAATAAGTGAGACAGTCTTCTCTGAAGCTGATTAAATTATTTCCTGCGGAATCGCACCTTAAGCGCAGGCACGGGCCTTCGCTGCACGCAGTGGCCAGTTTCGGCTTGAAACTGGTCACTTATTAATCGCTGACAATAACATTGAAAGCTGGATTACTATTTTCAGTTACTTGTTCGATAGTAAATCTTACTTCTTGTCCGTAGGAAATTTCAAGTGTATGACTATCTGGATCGCGGATATAAGCCCAATAACCTACAGGCGCACCCCAGTCATTTGGCCCTTCTAAAAGAATCCCTTCTGACTGAGCTAGATCGCAAAGTTGCTTAACTTTATCGCGACTTTCACAAGCAATACCAAGATGAGACTGAGGCAGAAGAGATCCTTCTACTCGCTCCGTTTTAATCAACACGATTACAAATGGTCTTGTTAAATCGCTAACCCAAGCTACATCGACTTGAGACATTCGATCGATCCGACGATGGACTACTTGCATTCGAGCGTACTTGGTATAAAATGCAATGCTTGCATCTACATCTTTAACTGCAAGTGCAATATGTGTAAAACCTAAATCAACCATAGATAGAGCCTCTAAATTAGCTAAAAATATTGTGGTTTAGGATTTGATTTCAAAAATCTGCTAAGTTAATTTCCCAACCCCGCTTTGCGGGGTTGCTGTTAGGAGACTTAGGGACTATGAATGGGACTAGGAGAGGAGATGATTTCAGTGGGAGTTTCGTTCCAGAAAGATTTAATAAACTTTTTTACATCTGATGGCCAGAGATAAAATACTACGATGGCACCGATTAATCCGAAGAAACAACTATGAGCCACAATTTCAAATATCTTAGGATTCATATTTAAGGTTCCTCCAATAGTCCAGTAGATGGTTGTCTTCAATATAGCACTTTGTTTTAAGAATTGTATCAGATTTCTATCAAAAACGCAAGATGATAGCTTTTTTTCTCAACTTTTGCTTTTTCCTTTTCGTTTTATCCCAACTGAAGTTAATAGCTACTTCTAGCAATAGTTCACAAATAAGAACTATTAAGATCAAATGACTTAAGTGTCAAGGCTTCGTTTTAAAAATTTGCCGAGCAAACATTCCTTCAAGACTGGTTACACCCAAAACCGAGAGCGCTAATTTCTACAAAATCCCTAAAAAAATCCTCCCAAACCCTTGACAAAAAACACGATTCACCCATTCTCCCCAAACCACTCCAAAAATCATCACTCGAACTTGTAGCGCAAACTACGGGTTTTCAATTGAACCACGCAATCCTACAATGAAGGATGGCATTACTAAATGTTAAGACTGTTTCCGATCGCGGAAAAATAGCATACTAAAACAGGTACTCATGGTATCCACCGCAGAAAAAACAAACGTCGGCTACATCACCCAGATCATCGGCCCCGTTGTAGACGTAAAATTCCCCACCGGCAAACTGCCGCAAATCTATAACGCCCTCCAAATCTCAGGCAAAAACCAAGCAGGTCAAGATATTTCCATCACCTGCGAAGTACAGCAACTCCTCGGCGACAGCCAAGTGCGGACTGTTTCTATGCTCTCCACCGATGGCCTCGTGCGCGGTATGGAAGTCGCAGACACGGGAGCGCCCATCCAAGTACCCGTCGGCCCCGCCACCCTCGGCCGGATTTTTAACGTTATCGGCGAACCCGTAGATAACCTCGGCCCCGTCAATGCCGAACTCAGGTTGCCCATCCACCGCAGTGCCCCCGCTTTCACGGAATTGGAAACCAAACCTTCGGTGTTTGAAACAGGCATCAAAGTCATCGACCTTCTCGCACCCTACCGTCGCGGCGGTAAAATCGGCTTGTTCGGCGGTGCAGGTGTGGGCAAAACCGTGATTATGATGGAATTGGTAAACAACATCGCTAAAGCTCACGGTGGTGTATCCGTATTTGGCGGCGTGGGCGAACGCACCCGCGAAGGTAATGACCTCTACAAAGAAATGATCGAATCAGGGGTTATTAACGAAGAAGACCGCAGCAAATCCAAAATTGCCCTAGTTTACGGTCAAATGAATGAGCCGCCTGGAGCCCGGATGCGCGTGGGCCTGTCCGCTCTGGCTATGGCTGAATACTTCCGTGATGTCAGCAAACAAGACGTGCTGCTATTCATTGATAATATCTTCCGCTTTGTGCAAGCTGGTTCTGAAGTATCTGCTCTACTTGGTCGGATGCCTTCTGCTGTGGGCTATCAGCCGACTCTGGGCACCGACATGGGTGACTTGCAAGAACGGATCACCTCAACTAAAGAGGGTTCCATTACTTCAGTACAAGCCGTCTACGTGCCCGCAGATGACTTGACTGACCCCGCACCTGCGACAACTTTTGCTCACTTGGACGCTACTACTGTACTGTCTCGCGGTTTGGCATCTAAGGGGATTTATCCAGCGGTTGACCCTCTGGATTCTACTTCGACGATGTTACAACCTGCTGTCGTTGGTGAAGATCACTATGCGATCGCTCGTTCTGTCCAAGCTACCTTACAGCGCTACAAGGAACTCCAAGATATTATCGCGATCTTGGGCTTGGATGAGTTGTCTGAAGATGACCGCTTGACGGTAGCACGCGCCCGTAAAATGGAGCGTTTCTTGTCCCAGCCGTTCTTTGTGGCAGAAGTGTTTACCGGTTCTCCTGGTAAATATGTGAAGCTGGAAGAAACGATCAAGGGCTTCAAGATGATTCTGTCTGGTGAGCTCGATGCTCTACCGGAACAGGCTTTCTATCTCGTTGGCAATATTGACGAAGCGATCGCCAAAGCTGAAAAGATGAAAGCTTAAGCTAATGGTTAACGGTTAACGGTTAACGGTTAACTGTTAACGGTTAACTGTTAACGGTTAACTGTTGGTTGTTGGTTGTTGGTTGTTAATGGTTAGTTGTTGGTTGTTAGTTGTTCTTAGAATTAAAGATAGCTAATGACAATTTCATTAACAAAAATAAACTGTTAACCACTAACAACTAGCTAACAACTAGCTAACTACTAACCACCAACTACCAACGACTAACCATTAACAACCAACAACTAACCAATAACCAATTTATGACATTAAAAGTGCGCGTAATTGCCCCAGATAGAACTGTCTGGGATTCTAGTGCTGATGAAGTAATTCTGCCTAGCACTACTGGTCAACTAGGTATTTTAAGCGGTCACGCTCCCTTGCTGACAGCTTTGGATACTGGCGTGATGCGCGTGCGCCCCGGTAAAAACTGGGTGGCGATCGCACTCATGGGCGGTTTTGCAGAAGTCGAAGAAAACGAAGTTACAATCCTTGTCAACGGAGCCGAAAAAGGCGACACAATTGACAAAGAAGCCGCTCGTACTGCTTACGCCGAAGCCGAAGCACGTCTACAAAAGGCTGATAGTGGATCGGGACAAGAAAAAATTCAAGCCAAGCAAGCCTTTAAACGAGCAAGAGCACGTTTCCAAGCCGCAGGTGGCATGATTTAAGAAAGTTTGGGCGGGTTTTGTACAGTATTTATCTGTAACTAACCTTGATTTCTACCTATACTCTACTCGTCCCTCTTTAAACTCCTGCTTGTAATAACAAAGGTTGAATTATTTCCCAAGTTAGCCCCTGTTGAATATAACGGGGGCTTTCTGGATTATAAGGACTAGCAACACGATCGATACTAATAATATTTGCTCCCTCTGGCAAAATCGGCACGTCAGGATCAAAGGCTGTTTGGCGAGTTAGAGAGCTAGAAAAACCCTTAAAAATAGCAATTTCATCCAATTCGCCGTCAATTTCTGCCCTCACAATTAAAACTTCATGAGGGCGCTTAGCTGTGTATTGTTCCAGACGGTGAGCCATAAACCAGGTTATTGACGCTTCAGATCCCCTACAACATAATATATCTACAGGCGGATAGCGCAGGTGCATATCTCACAGTCACCACAATCCTGTCTGCTTTTAAAGTAAGCTGGATAGTCCGTCTTTCTCAAAAGGGTAAGTGAAAAGTGCGTGCAGTTAATTATTCAGTAGCCTTAATTTAGGGTTAAATCCCATCATGCTATTAAAATCTTTCACCCGTCGAGTTTCCAAAGTTTCAGGCAAAATTCCCCTCCGTATCTTTCTTGTAGTACCCTTCGTTTTGCAAGTCTTTGGAGCAGTGGGGCTCGTAGGCTATCTTTCATTTCGCAACGGACAGAAAGCCGTTAATGATGTTGCTACTCAACTGCGCCGCGAAGTTACTGACAGAGTGCAGCAGCACCTCCAAAATTACCTCCGCCAACCCAATCTTATCAATCAAATCAATGCTGATGCGGCCAAACGTGGAGAATTGACTTTTGACAATTTTCAAGCTTCACAGTATTTTATTTGGCAAGAAATACAGTCATTTATTGCTATCAACTCTATTTATATTAGCAGTAAAGAAGGAGAATTTATCTACGTCAAAAATGAGCAAGATGGTACATATACTGCCAAATTTGTCGAACAAGTCCCTGAACGTCGCGCTTATCTCATTGATAGTGAAGGCAATCCCACTAAATTAACTATAATTGATAAATATGACCCTAGAACTAGACCTTGGTACATCAAAACAATTAAAACTAAGCAACCTAACTGGAGTGCAATTTATAACTTTACTGGCGGCGAATTAGGAATCACAGCATCCAGATTATTATACGATAGTCAAGGCAACTTTCGCGGAGTAATGGGAGTTGATTTAATTCTCAGCTTAATTAGTGATTTCCTCAAGACAATCCATATTAGTCCTCACGGTCAAGTTTTCATCATCGAGCGTTCAGGCTTATTAGTAGGTACTTCAACTGCTGAAAATCCCTTTATTATGGACAGCATTGATAAGAAGGCAAAACGCCTGAATGCCATTGAGAGTAAAGATCCCTTAACTCGCGCCACAGCCCAATATTTAACCAAACATTTTAGCAATCTTAGCCTCCTTGAAAAAGCCCAACAACTTGACTTTCTAATTGATGGCAAAAAGCAATTTGTGCAAGTTGTACCTTACCAAGACAGAATGCGATTAGACTGGCTCATTGTCGTGGTTGTTCCTGAATCTGACTTCATGGAACATATTGATGCCAATAATCGTACTACAATGCTGCTATGTTTAGGAGCATTACTATTAGCTACAATTGTGGGGATTCTTACATCCCGCTGGATTGTGAGACCTATTTTAAAATTAAAAGATGCAGCAATAGCACTTTCTCAAGGAGAATTCGATCGGGAAGTTAACCTAGAAAGAACCGATGAATTAGGTGTTTTAGCTCATGCTTTTAATAGTATGGCAAAGCAGTTACAAGAGTCATTTACGAGCTTAGAAAATAAGAATGCTGAATTACAGCAATTAGATAAACTTAAAGACGAGTTTTTAGCCAATACATCTCACGAACTTCGCACTCCTCTTAATGGTATTATCGGCATTGCTGAATCTTTAGTAGATGGCGCTACAGGTGCATTGCCAGAAAAAACGGTTTCTAATTTAGCTCTAATTGTATCAAGTGGTAGAAGACTTTCCAATTTAGTGAATGATATTTTGGATTTCTCCAAGCTCAGTCATAATAATATGGAATTGGAAATTAAACCAATTGGAATGCGAGAAATCACTGAGGTAGTTCTAACTCTTTCTCAACCTCTTGTTGGTAAAAAGACTTTAGAATTAATTAATGCAATTAGTCCAGAAGTTCCTCTCGTTGATGCCGATGAAAATCGGATGCAACAAATTTTACATAATATAATTGGCAATGCGATAAAATTTACAGAAAAAGGAACTGTAAAAGTATCAGCAGAGGTTGTAAATTCTTCATCTGAACTATTACAAGAAGGTTATACTAAAATAGTTCAGAGCAATGAATTATCCACACAAAATCAACAATTAGCTATTACCGTTGCTGATACTGGTATTGGTATCCCAGCAGATAAATTAGAGAGAATTTTTGGAGCTTTTGAACAAGGCGACGGTTCCACTGCTAGAGAATACGGCGGTACAGGTTTAGGTTTAGCTGTTACCAAACAGCTAGTAGAATTACACCAGGGAGAAATTTGGGTAGCTTCGACGGTGGGAGAGGGTTCTAAGTTTATCTTTACTTTGCCTATTTCCCAAAATCAAGTTCAAGCAAATCAGTATGTATCCCCGATTTCTTCAATTAATAAAATACAAAATTCTCAGCCTAACACTTCTACTATTGAACCGCTGATACACCGGGAAGTTATAGATTCAGTCAGCGGCGAATTGAAAATTCTTATTGTTGACGATGAACCTGTTAATATTCAAGTTTTAATTAACAATCTTTCAGTTTTAAAATATGAGGTTACTCAAGCAACTAATGGTTTTGAAGCTTTAGAAATAATTGAAAATGGTTTTCGACCAGATTTAATTTTATTAGATGTAATGATGCCTCGAATGAGTGGCTATGAAGTCTGTCAAATACTTCGTGAAAAGTTCCCGGCTATTGAACTGCCAATTGTGATGTTAACTGCTAAAAATCAAGTTACTGATTTGGTAGAAGGGTTTAATTCGGGAGCTAATGATTATCTGAGCAAACCTTTTTCTAAGAATGAGTTAATAGCAAGAATTAAAACTCATATTCGATTGGCTAAAATTAATGCTGCTTATGGCCGTTTTGTTCCCCATGAATTTCTAAGATTTCTGGGACAAGAAAGTATTGTTGATGTGAAATTAGGCGACCAAATTCAGAAAGAAATGACAGTAATGTTTTCTGATATTCGCTCATTTACTACACTATCGGAGGGGATGTCTCCTGAAGAAAATTTTAGTTTTCTCAATGATTATTTGAGTCGAGTTAGTCCAGTAATTCGCGATCATAATGGCTTCATTGACAAGTATATTGGTGATGCGATTATGGCTTTATTTCCAGAGTCGGCCAATGATGCTGTTGCTGGTGCAATTGCAATGCAAAAACAAGTGAATATTTACAATGCGGAGCGTAAACAAGCAGGTTATCTTCCTATTTCGATTGGCGTGGGTTTACATACGGGGAGTTTAATGTTAGGAACTATTGGTTCTCAAGAGCGCATGGAAAGTACGGTAATCGCGGATGCGGTGAATTTAGCTTCTCGTTTAGAAGGGTTAACTAAGCTTTATGGTGCGGGGATTTTAATTAGTCATAAAACGCTTTGCTCTCTTGATTATACAGAAGAACAAAAATTTAGATTTTTGGATAGGGTGATGGTTAAAGGTAAAAAGGCGGCGGTAGCAATATTTGAGGTTTTTGATGGCGATTATGAGGAGCAAAATAGATTAAAGACTCAGACTCAGGCTCGTTTTGAGGTGGCGGTTTTTCTTTATTATCAGCAACAATTTGATGAAGCTAAGATAATTTTTCAGGAAGTTTTAGCCGTTAATCCTCAAGATAAGGCGGCGATGCTTTATATCAAACGTTGTGAGAAGTATCAACAGTATGGAGTGCCGGAAGGATGGGAAGGTATTGAGGAATTACAAGAAAAATAAAGGAAGAAAAATTTAGTTATCTAGGAGAGAAGGAAGAATGTTTATACAGTCAGCTTTTTAGCCATCCTCATCTTATGTTTAATTAGGTGGATTTACTTAAAGCCTTCTTTTTTCTACTTGGCGTGGATCGATTGGTCGCGCTACAATAATACCAATCGCATTCTCAACCCTTCTTATATACCTGTGTAAATCATAGGAAATAGCCACCTCTCCAATTGGCGAAGCATGAATTAAGCCAAGATTGCCATCAGCATTGCGATAAATCAATCCAGTATGCGTTACATCAAGACCATCAATATTAGTAGCTACTCCAACAATATCTCCTGGTTGTAGCTGAGAATACAAGCTTTTTATCTGATTCTGTGGTATATAATTTATAGTTAATTCAGCCAGCTTAGTTTCTTGCTCGACAATGCACTTGTAATTTATTTCATTGTTCGCCAATTGGGGGTAACTGTACCTGTGTTTGGTCATAAAATTCAGCTTTTTATTGAGCGGAACACCTCCCAATTTACTCGTAATATTTTGCACAGTACCCCGTTTCTGATTCTCCGCAATCCATTCCGAGAAATAGTGAAGTCTGCTGCAATAGCCATTGATTTTACCATTAGCGTAACGCTGATCTTCAATGTGTTCGACAAAGGTTGAATAGGCATAATCTTGCATAGCGATACCGCGCGCGATCGCCACTACACTTTCCACAAACAGCACACAGTCAAATCCATCTAGGGATACCACTAATTTCTCGTCAATGGATCGATCTAATAAACCTGCTTTATAAGGTACACCTATAAAATGATTCGCGATCGCCTGTATAATTTCCCCTATTGAGCGCTGAGACAACTTCTCCTCTCGTGCATACTTTACCATGCGATTAAATCGTGCTAAATCTTCACTCGTTGATATTTTGGATATTCGATAAATAGTTTTTTTAGTTTGGTTATTCACATAACTTTCTGGTTTTTTTAGAGTTGTTGTATTCAATAAACGATCCCGATTAAAGGTTCGATTGTTAGCACACTCTAAGCAAACAACTTGGGGATTAATCGCCAAAAGTATAAGTGTAAAGTACCAAGTGCTACCTCCTGCGAGCGCAGAACCAAATAACGTCATATTCAATATTCTTTTCATGTTTATAATATACTTTAAATTAACTCGTTTTATCGCTGATGTTTAAGTAGATTGTAGAGTTAGATGCACAATTTGCTAATAATTATAACAATCATAGTTTTCCTTGGCTGTTGAGGCGAAGACTTGTAGCAGATTTTCCTGCCAAATTGCTCACATTAGGGTAAAGTAAAAGGCAGATTGGATACTATAAGTAAATCCACCTAATTAAACATAAGAGCAAGGATGGCTAAAAAGCTTGCTGTATAAGCATTCTTTCCGATCTCCTAGATAATTAAAACCTTCTTCCTTCTTCCTTCTTCCTTCTACTTACTACTCTGATGCAGATAGAGAAGCTACCCCGCCAAGTCAACCCCCGTCGCCAAACCCAAAGGCGTTCAATTAAGCCACGCCGCCGAACTCCTGCCAAACCATCTCGGTTAAAGTATGGCAATATCGTCTCCTTAGCCGTCGCCGCGATCGCACTCACTTGGATAGTGACAATTCCCTTCAGAAGTCGTCGTGTCTCAGAACCGCCAATTGTCTCTCAACCTCCTACTATATCGCCACTACCTCTTCAGGGAACTTCCAATCCGCCTTCAAACCAAAGCGATCGCACCTTCAGCTACAACGTCAAAACACCCCCCAATCAAAGTTACAGCCAAGAATTACAAGTCATCGTTGACGAAGTTGTAAACATCGCCACAACCAAAAAACTACCGACAGCCCCCCTCTCTATTACCTTAATTGATGTCAGTAATTCCAACGCCCACACCTTTGCTGGATATCAAAATCAAACACCTAGATTTCCCGCTAGTGTCGCCAAATTATTTTGGATGGTAGGCTTTTATGGAGCCCTAGAAAAAGGTCTGATTCAAAAAGATGAATCATCTTTTACTTCCGACTTACAGCAAATGATACAGGTATCAAATAACGATGCAGCTAGCCGCATTTTAGACACCATCACTGGCACAGAATCAGGGGGAGAACTCAGCGGGGAACAATTGAAAACTTGGCTAAAAAAACGTCAACAAATCAATGCTTTTTTCCAAGCCGCTGGATACGACGGCCTTAAACTCACGACCAAAAATTATCCAATCTACTATTTAAGTCAAGAAGGGCCAACAGGACGCGAGTTACAACTGCGGAGTGACTCCCACAAACCGATTCGGAATCAGGTAACAACAGATCAAGCTGCAAGGCTTTTATACGAAATTTATACAAGGCAAGCAGTTTCCCCACTTGCTAGCCGCAAAATGGCTTACTTATTAACCAGAGACTTAGACCCCAAAGCCTGGAAAAACGATCCTAGTAACTCTATAAAAGGCTTTTTAGGCGAATCTTTGCCAACTAAAATTTACTTTGGTTCTAAAGTTGGTTACACTTCCGGTTCCCGCCAAGAAGCCGCATTTATTAGAACATTAGACGATCGAGCTATCTATATTTTAGTGATTTTTGCTGACGATCCAGCCTATGCGGTAGATGAGAAAATATTTCCTCAAATGTCACGCCACGTTTTCGATCGCTTAAATGCTCGCGGGCCCAAATAACCAATAGTTTTACTACTAAATTCTTATAGCAAAACTAGACAAAAATAGGTGATCTGCGTTTCACTTTTCAGTGGTCACTCCTCAGTGAGTTGATGAGTAAGTGTACTCATAGCCCATCTAGATTTTGACTATTTGCTGAGATTATGTTCTAAAGACTTGACAGAAACATCTATACTTTGAATGTAAGTCTATATTGTATGTAGTCCCTCCCTAATAGGGTTAAAGTCTCAAAAAGGAATTAGCTATGATATATCGATCGCCCACCAAACCCGCTGACTTTAGCATACTTTTCGAGAAATAGTATTAAAAGATTTGGAAGAACTGGGCAGCGGTATCGTAAAGCATGAGATAATGATCGGTGGTCAAAAAGAACCTTAAACTTTTAAGGTTGGTATCAGAAAGGAAACAATCATTTAAGACAATTTTAATATACCTCTGAATGCTTCAGAACTTATGACTCATTCTAAAGCGTTTTCGCGCCGTGAGGCCCTTATTCTCATTGGTGCAGCGGCAGCAACAATCATTACAGGACATCCAGCTCAGGCTAAAAAACGCAGGGGAAGTAGAGGAAGTGGCACTACTCCTGACTTAACCAAACCCGACACTCAAACTCAGCCATCTCAGTCTCAGCCAATTCGACCAAATAAGAGCGGATACTTAGCGCCGATACCCTGCGATACGCGCTATTCAAATTGCAACGCTACAACAGTCGATGAAAATTTTAATCCTGGGCCCATGATCTTACTTTCCAGCACTTTACTTGGTGGTGGTTGGTTGGTTCAAAACAGGGCAAAAGTCGCTGAATTTATGAAAGAATTTAACGAGGCGATGGCAGATGATACAATACCCAAAAAACAAATATCTAGCAAGCCAAAACCCTCATCAAAATCACTGACAAAATCATCAACTCCACCCAAGTCTAAGCAGACTAAAAAAGTAGCGCCCTTGACAACAAATTCTTTAGAGGGGAGCCTTGCCGCCCCCGTTAAAAAGTTAAAAGAAAAAGCAGAATGGTATGTTTTCCGCAGCGGTAATGCTGAAGGGCCTTACACTAAAGGGCAACTTCGGGACGTTCAGCGCATTACAGCACGCACTAGCGTAAAACGAGAGGGTCAAGAGGATTGGGTGAAAGCCGGAAGCATTGAAGAGTTGGCTAGTTTTTTAACCAACTAAATTGCCGACACACCCCTAAAAGCTACCCCGGAGGGTCAACCCCAAAGCCGATGGCGGGATTTGAACCCGCGACCGACCGATTACGAATCGGTTACTCTACCACTGAGCTACATCGGCACAGACAATTATTAATTATAACACAAAACCAGAGAAGAAGACAAGAAAAAACAGAATCTTGCCAACTTCCCCCAAACCCCCTAAACCTTCAACTCCCCATCAGTAGGAGTCGAACTCTTCGCCCCCGAATAAACCAAACCCCGCTGCATATCCACAGTCAACATCGTACCGTCCCGAATTACCCGCGTCGCATTCTCCACCCCCACCATCACCGGCACACCCAAACGCAAACCAATAATCGCCGCGTGAGAAGTCAAACTAGCCTCCTCAGTCACCACACCCGCCGCCTTACGAATCATCTCCACAAATTCAACACTTGTATTCCGTACCACCAAAATCTCACCACTGTGGAAATCTCCCACATCCGCAGCAGACTGAGCCACCCGTGCCCGGCCGCTTACTGCCCCCAAACCTACACCAGTACCCTTACCTAGTACCGCCGTCACCACCTCAACCTTAATCAAATCAGTCGAACCAGCAACCCCTTGCAGAGTACCCGCCGTCATCACCACCAAATCCCCATCGGATAACAAACCCTTCTCCTGGGCCACACTAATTGCTGATTGAAAAGTTTGACCCGCCGAAGGCAAATCCAGTACCAACAACGGTTTCACGCCCCACACCATCTGCAACTGTCGCGCCACATCCACATGAGGCGTAATCGCCAAAATCGGAGTTTTCGGTCGAAACTTCGACACATTCCGCGCCGTCGCCCCCGTCTTCGTCAGGGTCATAATCGCCTGGGCCCTCAATTGCTCAGCAATTTGACTCACTGCTTGACTAATTCCATTGGGAATTGACCGACCAGTATCTTCTACTCCGGTAACATTGCGAGTAATCTCTTCCTGTTCAATCCGCACCGCAATTCTCGCCATCGTCGCCACAGCTTCCACTGGAAACTTGCCAACTGCTGTCTCGTTTGACAGCATCACCGCATCAGTACCATCAATAATCGCATTCGCCACGTCGGAAATTTCAGCGCGAGTCGGGCGAGGATTATTCACCATACTATCCAGCATTTGAGTTGCAGTAATCACCGGAATGCCCATCCGATTCGCAGTCGCAATCAGTCGCTTTTGCAAAATCGGCACATCCTCTGCTGGCAATTCCACACCCAAATCGCCACGCGCCACCATCACACCATTACACAAAGCCAAAATCGCTTCCATTTGTTCGATCGCTTCGTGCTTTTCAATTTTGGCAATCACTGGCACCTGCTTACCAGCAGAAGCAATGAGCTCTTTAATTTCCAGCACATCTTGAGGATTACGAACGAAAGAAAGCGCCACCCAGTCTACACCCTGGTCGAGGCCAAACATCAAATCCTTACGGTCTTTATCCGTGAGGGCCTTAATTGACAGGTATACTCCCGGAAAATTAACCCCTTTATTATTAGAAAGTGGGCCGCCAACAACAACACGACAGTACAATTCCCGCGCCACTCGGTCTATTTTCTCCACTACCATCTCCACCTTACCGTCATCAAGTAGGATTGATGCGCCCTCTGGGACTTCATCTGCTAGGGGTTCGTAGGTGATAGAGGAAATTTTCTCAGTACCAGGGATTAAATGGCTAGTCAAAATAAATGGATCGCCCTTTTGAAGGGTAATTGAGCCATTTTCAAAGCGTCCCAGGCGAATTTTCGGGCCTTGGAGGTCTAGGAGAATACCAACCGGCTGATTGAGCTCAAAGGATGTTTGTCGGATCATGCGAATACTTCGCTGGTGATCTTCGTGAGTCCCGTGAGAAAAGTTGAGCCGCAAAGTAGTTGCACCCGCTTCGATGAGTTCGCGGAGTACCTTTGGGTCAAGAGTTGCGGGGCCAATAGTGGCGACAATTTTAGTCCGGCGGTGGGAATTTTGCAGTTGCATGAAATGAGTTCGCGGGGCAGATGGCTGAGAGGCTTTAATTTCGGCTATCCCATTATTGACAATGCGGCTGACGCAAGTCTAAATTAATCAGGATTTCTTAAAGTCAGCAGCAGAATGGGCATTGCCACTTTACCAGATATAACGTGCTTGTTATACCTATTTGAGAATAAGTGTTTTTTGGGGACAGTCCGCCTGCCAACTTTTAAGACTATTGTGGTTGATTCCTAAATGCCAGAGTTGCGATCGCCAATCGGCCCTAGTTGCGGAAGTTATCGGGATTGAGTCGAGGCCCTGGTTGACTCCGCAAACCGCCTCTGAGTCTAACACCTGTACCGCCGTCGGCCCGATCTAGAAAAGGTCGCAAGTAGATGCTGTCACGCCTCTGGGAATTGCGCCTGTTTCCAGGTAAATCTACCCCTAAGACTTTTTCGATTATTCTGCCAGTATTCCCATCGACGAAGGTATTGACACCTTCGGTAGACTGTCCGCTGTCAGCGACGGTAAGGTTTTGGAAGACGCGATCGCGCGTTAATTTGGGATCTTCCCCTGGCGGTACTGTCAACACAATCCGACAATCGGGATTTTTTTCTGTAGTCACGCAAATCACGCTATAACCGTTTTCAACTCCTGTTCGCAGTTCCTCTAAGCCGTCTGGTCTGTAAGATTCTAAACGCCTGCTAATCTCACCACATCGGCGTTCTGACGACCAACCGCCGCCTAGATCGCTGGGTATTGCCCAAGGGTAAGATTGATTGGGTTGGCTTTGAGGATGATACATTACGGTAGGTTTGCCGTTATCCAACTCGCAGGTAAACCGGGGTTCGCTGGCTGTTTTGCTGTCATCTTCAGGGTTCGGCGAGTCATCCTCAGCAGTTGGGTCAGTCGGATCGGTTGGCGTTGCATCTGCATCTGAGGGTTCCGCAGCTACCCGTATAGGTAAATCATTTTTGATACTGAGTGAGTATCCGAAAGCACTACCGGTAGTCAGGATTGCTGACCCTGCTGCCAAACCCAGTATTTTCCAAAGGTGCGATGCAAATAGCTTTGAGGGCATAAAATTATTCTCCTCGATCAAAAGTGTTTGCTGTAGCGGTGTAGGTTTTTCCCGCCGGGTAATAAATTCCAAGGCGGCTCTTGACAAAAATCCCAATGCACCCACTTATTCTATCTGTAATAGCATTTAATAGCAGGACTTACGTATTTTCAACACAGCTATTAGATACAGTTATTTCATAAAACTTTACTGTTGGGTGTTTGTATCCTATACTACCCAAGGATGAAATATTAAGGAGTACAAACAACAATGTCGGAGCCCCGGCGGTCATTGACAGTACCTAAAGAGTTTCTGAGCCCTCCGGGTGATTTTAATCCAACGCTACTGCTGTTTTTGAGTGCAGTAGCCATCCTGGGCATTTCTAACTTGGGTTATTGGTGTTGGGAGTGGCCTGATTGGTGCTGTTTTTGTCTGAATGTGCTTGCCTTGCACATGGCGGGAACAGTTATACATGATGCTTCTCACAATGCTGCACATCGCGATCGCATCGTTAATGCTATTCTAGGACACGGCAGCGCCTTGATGTTGGGTTTTGCCTTCCCCGTATTTACGCGGGTACATATCCAGCATCACGCTCATGTTAATGACCCCGATAACGATCCCGATCATTTTGTTTCGACAGGTGGCCCTCTGTGGCTAATTGCTGCTAGATTTTTTTACCACGAGATTTTCTTTTTTAAACGTCGCCTGTGGCGGAAATTTGAGCTGTGGGAATGGTTTTTCAGCCGTTTGTTTGTGGCGGCAATAGTTTATATTGCTATTCAATACGACCATTTAGGTTACGTCTTGAATTTTTGGTTTTCACCTGCCTTAGTCGTAGGTTTGGCTTTGGGGTTATTTTTTGATTATTTACCGCACCGTCCTTTTCAGGAACGCGATCGCTGGAAGAATGCTAGAGTTTACCCAAGTCCAATTTTGAACATCTTAATTTTAGGACAAAACTATCACCTGATTCATCATTTGTGGCCTTCCATTCCTTGGTATAATTACAAGCCAGCTTATGAAGCAGTAAAACCTCTTTTAGATGAAAAAGGATCGCCTCAAACTCTGGGAATACTAGGAGGTAAAAAGGACTTTTGGAGTTTTATATACGACATTTTTTTGGGGATTAGGTTCCATCATAGCAAAACTTCTGATTAATTAACTAACAAAAAGCCGTTTTCTTAAAGAAGCCGGTTTTTTTCTACCTTGCTCCCAACCCTAAACAATGGAAATCTCCCACTAACAAGCTAAAATGAATCTATTGGCCAGACAACCTAGCTTCTCCCAACTGCCATGACTCAAATTACCCTCAACCTCAACCCCATTATCAAACTTACCGAAGAACAGTTTTTTCAACTCTGCCAAGAAAACTCCGACATACAACTAGAACGGAATGCCAAAGGAGAATTAATCGTTATGCCACCGACAGGAGGAGAAACAGGAAAAAGCAACGTCAAAGCAATAGTACCATTGGCAATATGGAACGAACAAACCCAACTCGGCGAAGTCTTCGACTCATCTACAGGTTTTACTCTACCAAATAAAGCCAATCGTTCCCCCGATGCCTCTTGGGTAGAAAAATCTCGTTGGGAGGCTTTAACTCCCGAACAAAGAGAGAAATTTATCCCCCTTTGTCCTGACTTTGTAATTGAAATTCTTTCACCAAGCGATCGCCTTAGCAAGACTCAAGAAAAAATGCAAGAATATATTGAGAATGGCTGCCGTCTTGGTTGGCTAATTAAACGTAAAAAACAAGAAGTAGAAATTTATCGGCCTGGTAAAGAAGTTGAGGTTTTGAAATCTCCTCAAACCTTATCTGGGGAGGATGTCTTACCTGGATTTACCTTGACTTTACAGCGAATTTGGGAATAGTAGAATGATTGAGAGTGCAAGGGTCAGCATAATTTCATCACAT
The DNA here is from genome assembly GCF_029167235.1 of Kamptonema sp. UHCC 0994. GTDB lineage: Bacteria > Cyanobacteriota > Cyanobacteriia > Cyanobacteriales > Microcoleaceae > Kamptonema. The sequence goes on from NZ_JARFTR010000068.1 coordinate 17,858, forward strand.
AAAAGTATTTAATTGACAAAAAGCTGTTTTTTTAAGAAAACTTTGATTTTTTCAAGCTACATTCATGTTGTCTTAGAATATGCTAGGAGCTCTTGTTCCGTCGAAATTGGTAAGGATGCTAATACATCTAAATACCACCACCAACGAGTGGGAGAAATAGCTTGATTTTCGCGCATTTCAGTAAAATCAACAAAGTGTGATAACTCCTGAAAAAAATCTTTCGCCTTCTCAATTAATTGCCGATCTGCTTTGGCAAGCAATATTTTTTCATTAGTAGTAAGTTGAGATTCTATTTCATTAATTCTATCGCGAACTTGTAGCATTTCTAAATGCTCCATACCGCTGACATCAGGAAATTCAACGCAGATACAATAATGTTTTAATAAATTATTCACAGTCTAACTCCTTGACTAAACCAAGATATACAAAAGATGAAATTGCCAGATAGCTTTGAGGCTGATCTGGAGGAAATGCAGTTTCTAAAACACCATTCAAACCTATCATCACTAACCAAAGTTTATCGTCAACATAGGCTACTACTGTCGGATAAATAGTTTCTCCATAAATATACAGATAAATATCGGCACTGATGGCGGTGACTACATAAGTGATAATTGCCTCATATTCTTCTAAGTTTGCATCATCCGGTAAATGACCTAGCCGAATCCTTTTGGCAAGATGATTGGCTGCTTTCCCTGGCTTCCAAACGATCTGCTTTCTGACTCGGCTGATGGCTTGACTGACACCTATCCGCTGAACTTCATCAAGAATAAATCTAGGTTTTTCTGGATCTGATGTCACAACAACAATACCTATTGCTAAAGTGATTGTGCTTGTGTTTTTACTAAAATTATTGCCAAAAACAATTTAAGAGTAACTAACACTAGCCAAATTCCAATCCGGCCGCAAATTCTTCGCCCCTCGCAAATAAGGATGATAAATTTGAGTGTGGTTTTCTGGCAAATTAATGTGAATTAAAAATCGGATGCAACGTTGCAAACTACCCTCAACGTGCATTTGCTGAACATCCAACAGAGGAACATTAGCCCAGCGGGGACGATCGCGGGCGATCGCAGCCGGAAAGATAGCATCCAAATCGCGAGTAACAGAAAAAGTAGCACTAATAATCATTTCCGGGTCAAGGTCATTAAGCCCTTCCAATTCATCTAACAATTCCCTCACCGCATCTGCAATTGCTGCCACCGAATTTTCTGAGGCAGTAGTTGCCCCGCGAATCGCCCTTACTCGCCACTCCACGCAAACATCCTCCATTGTTATAAGTATCCTTCAACCAACAGTTAACAGTTAACAGTTAACAGTTAACAGTTAACCGTTAACAGTTAACAATTATGGTCGATAAAGCCAAAGTGGTAGACCACTCATGGACAGCTCAAATTCTAGCCAATTCTTAGCAGAAGACAGCCCCGATGTATCCAGACTACTCCCAAGTGCACGACTTAAGAATGGTTTGGGTTTTTCCAGAGTGCAACACTCGGTTTTTTCAGGGTCAAGGCCCGCCAACTCAGCCGCCCAGCGACGGGCATCATCCTCACTCCCCAAACGGTCAACCACACCCAGTTCTAAAGCTTGCTGTCCGCTAAAAATGCGACCGTCAGCAAAAGTCTTAACTGTCTCAATTGGGAGATTTCGGGCTTCAGCAACTGTTTGCACGAACTGCTGATAAGTGCTATCGATCAAGTCTTGCAGAATTTCCTTCTCCGGCTCAGTTAGCTCTCTGTCAAAAGCCAAAATATCTTTGTAAGGGCCAGATTTAATCGTTTTAAACGAAACGCCAACCTTCTCTAACAGCCCTTCAATGTTATTTCCTCGGATAATCACCCCAATGCTGCCCGTAATCGTACCAGGATTGGTGACGATGTGGGGGGCACCCATGCCAATGTAGACACCCCCAGAAGCCGAAATATTGCCAAAGCTGGCAACAATTTTAACTTTTTCTTGCAGGCGTTTGAGGGCGCTGTAGATTTCCTGGGAATCTCCGACAGTCCCGCCGGGAGAGTCAATCCGCAGCAGCAAGGCGGGAAACTTGCGCTCCTCAACGGTTTTGAGAGCTTCTAGGACGCGCTTGCGGGCTTCTTGGGCGATCGCGCCGTTGACTTCAATCCGAGCGATTTGTTTGCGATAGCGAGGCTTAAATGGCCAAATCATGGGCAATCATAGAACTTTTTGTAGCTAATCTCTAGTTTGCCTTATTCCTATGGATTTGTGCGAGCCGATAACCGCCCAGAGGGCGGCGTTACCTATTTCTCTATTTTGGTTGGTAATCCGAAGACTTCAGAGTATGAGCTAAAAAGCGTTCTGTGTAATACAAAGCCAGTTGATTGCTCACACCATTAAAAACGGCATCAAAGGCGTGTTCTGCCCAAGGAATTTCGAGCATAATGGCTCGATTGCCAGTGGCGCATAATTGTTCGTAGAGATAGCGTCCAAACTTGGCTTCAACTATATGGTCTCGACCTGCATAAACCAGGAGAGAAGGGGGAAGATTGGGTTTAACATAATTGATGGGAGAAGCTTGACGGTAAAGCTCTGTGAGTTCGTCGGGAGTTCCTCCCAGAAAGGCACGCAGAATGGCTCGGACGTTAATGGGGTCGGGAAAAGGTGGGTCATAATATCCCCGGAGTAGGTTAATTGGGCCGTAATAATTAACTACTGCTCGAATAGGAACTGTAGGGGAATTATAAGCATAAAGTAATGCTAAATGGGCACCTGCTGACCTTCCCATTAAAGCAATTCTGTTAATATCAATTTCCCACTCATTGGCATGGGTTTGGATATAAGATAAAGCTGTTTCTACGTCTTCTAATTGAGCTGGAAAGCGATATTTAGGAGCGTGGCGGTAATCTATTGCTACTACACAATAACCTTGGGCGGCCATGTAGCGACTAAATTCGCGATCGCTATTGGGACTACCTCTTTGCCAAGCTCCTCCGTAGAGGATAACGATCGCGGGATATTTACCAGTTTGCATCGGCCGGTAAATGTTTAGTTTCAGTTGTACCCCATCTGGGTTGGCAAATACAACCCCGTCAGAAGTGCGAACTTCCCGCAGGGGAATTCCCCGGAAGGCATCTGTTAGGATAAAGGGTTGAGGGCGTAGTTGTGCCTGTTCAACTTGAGGAATGGCTGCTAAATAGTCGCCCCCTAAAACAGACTGTACTTCAGCCGCCATGCGTGCATTAGCTGCTGGGAACTGAAGCAGAGGGAGTAGACTGAGGATTAGGGCAATCAAGCTACAGACTAGGGAAGTGTTGTATATCCAGCCTTGCTGTAGTCTGAAGATAGTTAGTAAGAGAGCGATCGCATTCATAGCCACCAGCCAAGGACTGATTTCTGGCGCTCCCACTGCTAAAGGAAATAGAAATAGTGTAGGTGCTGGTACGATCGTCCAGAGGCTAAGAAATAATCCAACTGCACTCAAAAACGGAGGGATGAACAGCGAGACTAGGAATCCTGCCAATAAGACTAGCTTTTTGCGGTTATTTTTAGGTCGCACAGATTTTTTCCCAAAGTCTGATTTTCAACCAGCTTAAATTAAAGATAAGTTTCACTGTAGTAACTTTACCCTCAAATTAATAGTCCGTAGACACACCAATTCTGCGGATTATTGATTTGAGGCATTGCACAGCTCTTTAAACAATTCGCGGACACGCGGATGTTGAGGTAATCTTTATCGGATTTATCAAAATACCAGCAAGCGATCGCAAAAGCATCAATGTCATCAGTTTTGGCTCCGCTCTTACCCTCCTTTCCCATCAGCTCAGCCCTATAGTTAGGCAGTTTACTATTGGTTTTTAAAAGGACAAAGAGTCTACGAATCTCCCAAAAGCCGAAGCTTACTTCACTGATTAAGACCCATTTATTTTGTCCAGTGTTGATACGGGCTGGCGCTAACGTTCGGCATTAGTCATAGTCGTCATCGGCAAGGACTGATTTAACAAACTCTGCACCTTCAGGCGCAACGTTAAACTTGCTGTATCTGGGTCTAGGCTGTTGGTCATTGATGCAGCTTTCATTACTCTCAGAAACTACCCAGTCAACTTGTTATACGATTAAAGCTTTTAAATCGGCTTCCCATTCTGCCTGTTTTTCAGGTGTGATAGGTGTAGGTTCGGCTTCGATTTCATCTAGCAGCAAGTCAGCCAATTCATCAATAACTTCCCTAACTGTGTTGAACTTTACTAGCGGTAATGCTTGAGCAACACAGTTAGGAATTTGCTCAAATCCAGCGGCGGCTAGTTCAATACAGACTTGAGCAGCAGAGATGATTTTAGTGCAGTAGTTAGCACTTTTCCTGAGTGCTTTTAAGCAATAGTCTTTGAAAGATTTAAAGCCCTGTGTTTTATACAGTTTGTGATATCGCATTCGGTCTAAGAAGTAGCCGATACTGATGTAACTGAGAAATCCTGATTGAATTTCTGTGTCTACGTTTTCGTAGGCGACATAGGGCCATTCCCACTCAGTTTCTACTAACGCTAAATCTTCTAGGATTTTCCGTAAAGGGCTTGATTCGTTTACTGAGTTGGGGTCGATGTAAAGTGCAGGATTCATTTTGAATTAGGGGAGGAAGCGATCGCCCGTAGTATGACGATCGCACATCAATTGATTGGGAGAAATTCATTACGTCTATCCGAAACGTGGCGGCGGGTCACGCGCCACAGCTTCAGAGATGTTCAAGTTCAGTTGACCGGGGCTAGGTTGGTTAAAGTACCAGGAGTCGATAAAAACTTGGGCTAGGGCTACTTGCCCGTCTGGGCCGTCTTGGTCTAGTTCACATTCGCAGTGATAGAGGCGATCGCTTTCAGGAGGTGTGGCGTAAATTTCATGGCCATCATTAATTGTTAGCTTCCAGCCTCGGTATGTCGCATCCACACCGTATGTTTCCTGTACCCAGTCCAAATCTTCATCATCATCGTCATAGCGATCGCCACAAATAGATTCATGAAAATCTGGCAGGATGGGTCTTGGCCACCACTCAGGTAGTTTATCTAGTTCGCTAAAGTCTCGCGGTATTGGTAAAAGTTCCAGCACTTTGCAACTGGCGATGTTTTCGGTGTGGTGTTTAGCGATCGCATCCTCCACACCCTCAACTTCCAGCGGCGGAACTTCCCCCGGCGCGATCGCATCCTCCAACTCCTTAACTTCCAGCGGTGGAACTTCCATTACTTCTGACTCAGTGTCTTGACACTCCCACCCCTAAAGGGGATGGGATTCTTTAGAGATTTCGCCCTAAATATCCCAGAGAGACAGGCGATTTGGAGGCTATCTTCTTCAGAAGTTTTCTACTGGTTTGACTGTGCTACTAGGGGCTATTGTTCAACGACCTACTGGGAGATGATATGGATAAAGAACCTCGGATTTTGATTTTTGCTGGTGAGCAGAATGGTTGCGATGTCTACGTTGATCTGACCGAACAGATCCGATCGCTGGTTAGATGGGAAATTGCGCGTGCGATCGCACATTTAGCGCCGTCGCCTGTGGAGCCTTTACCATCGGATGAGCTGGATGATGATATTACCCCCCGAAGTCTCCGGCTTCCTTAGTTAATTACTGGGGATTCTGTCTATAGGTGAAAGGTTCGCTCACCGCCGCTGCGTTCATAGTTTTAACTTATTTGAAGAAAACGATCTTTCCTATTTAGAGGATATGCGATCGCCATATAAAAATCCAACCGGGTTCTATTTGAAGCGATCCGAACCGCTGAGTTTGACTATTTTCACTCGTAAGACTGAAGTTTTTCTATCTGCACTCACTTAAAATTTATTGCTATGAGGGAATAGTGAGCTATAACAAAATTAGGAGCATTGCCAGGATAAGCCTCAAGCAAGCTGCTTGCAGTCTGCCGCAGCCAACCCCTACAGAGCTACTATTAGATCAATCAACTTAAAATGAGCTAAGACGCTATGGTAACTCGCGGCTTTTTATCTTCAGGGAAAACTAAAAAATCTAAAGCTCTGCCCAATTCCATGCTCAAAAATGACTTCTCTGAGGCTACCCAGGGTGAATTTAGAATTAAATTAAACAGTTTACAGCCAAATATTTCCGAAGCTCAGGAAATCATCTACCAGTTTTTTATAGAGCTGGTTCAGCAAAGTTATCCAGATGTGGTACTGGCAGAATTTAAGCATTTATTTATTGAGCCTGTTCCCTCAGCTAATGCCGAAGCAATTTGGGCACTCAAGATCATTATTGAATCTCAAAATGAGTTAGAGTTTAAAAACTTATTCAAGCGTTGTTGTTATATTCTCTTAAATAACTGGGTAGGACGGCGTAATTACCAAATAACTCAAGACTTAATTGAACTTGTTTCAAATTGGGAAAACTACCACCTACCATCCGGCAATCATTTCCAACAAATGAGAGTTTGGCTGGCAAGTTTTGTCAACAGTCAAGACTACCAAGAAATCAAGCTCTTTGTCTCTAGATACGATGAGAATCGCATTGAAACTAACTGGACTGAGCGCTACACATCTTTTTTGCTCGCTCCTCAGTATATGGATGAAAGAAACCCCATAGAACAGCGCCAAGCCGCTCAAAAATTCTCCAAGCAACTCAAAGAGCAATTTAAGTTTGAACTCGCACTTTATACCGCCCACGCTCAAGCTGCTGATTTAAAAGATTCGACTTTCCAAAATCCTACAATTTTAGGGGATGAAGTTCTACTTTTAATTAAAAATATTGTGGCAAGACGTGGCTTGTTGAGCTATGCCAGCTTAGCCAAGACTTTTCTCAGCCAGATCAGAGATATTAACTATAAGGATTTCAAAAAAAGTTTACTAGCATATTTGTTTCATTCTGAAAAAGATACTCCCTTAGTTAAAACTCTTAAAACTTTGCTAGTTAAGAAAGTAGATAATCTTTATGAAACCTATGACTCCGAAACGATTAATAATTCTCTAATTTTGATGACTTGCAACAAAGTTATCAAGCTTTTGACTTTGGAAAAAGTGGGTTCTCCTTCCCCAGTATTTACATTGTTAGTGGCTCAAGATAATCCTTTGACCTTGGCCGTTATGCTGCTCAAATTGGTTTTGATTTCTCCTAATTCCCGGACTCATTTGGAAGTTTGTATTGCCTTATTAATTGGGCATTATAAAAGAAAGGCACCAGATAAATGTCAGGGATTTATTAAGTTCTTAGAAATATGCAAAATTGCCCTAACTATTTATGCAGAAAACGTTCAGTATAACTTGGTCAAAATGTCGAACGGTCAAACCAATCCGAACCTTGCCGATTTAGATGCTTATCGGGTGTTTTCTCTGCATAAAAGTCCTCCCAAAAAAGAATAAACTCAACTCAGCAATTATACCAACCGCTTTCGTCGGTTAGGGGCGCTTAGGCTAGGGGCTAGGGACTAGGGAAAGAAGGGAAAGAAGGGAATAGAATCAGCGATTTTGGTGGAACTCAGAACGTCTTAACTGTCAATAAGGTTGCTATACAACGGTTAAGGGTTAACCCTTAACCAAAATTCCGTATATTCCCTGATGCGTAAACCCTAGCTTATGTACGTACAATGAGCAAAGTGTTACTTAAACTTCTCACAGTATCATCTATCTATGGGTATAAAAACAAACCGACTCCTACTTTTTATTGTCGCCTGTAGTGTTACCGGAGTCATCCTGGGAGGTACTGCTAGCCAAGCTCAGCTTAGTCGCTGTCAAAATGTTGAGACAGCAACTAGCGAGTGTCTCACCCAAGACCCTTTACTTAAGACGTTGGAAGGCATGAGTGTCGGCTTATTTGCTGGGGCTGGTGCGGCCATTGGAGCTACCTGGCAAATGTGGCAGAAGGATAGTTGATATTTATCACAACTGCCAACGTTAAAAAGACGTTATTAATTGCTGAAATCATTGCCGGGAATTGCATTTTCGTTCTTCCTTCTTCCTTGACCTATTTAGCAGTAGGAATACCTTTAATGTGGTGTTCGTACCAGCTCATCAGCGGGGTTGAACTAATCCCGTGTACAATCACAGAAATAACGACTGTTGTGTAGGTAATCCAGGCAATTTTTTCTCCTAATTCTCCTTTTAAACCTTTGCCAAAGGCATAAGTAAGATAGTAAAGAGAGCCGACTCCGCGAATCCCAAACCAGCCAAATAGCCAGCGGCTTGCGGGGTGAAAAGAGCTGCCGATGGTACTAATCCAGGCTCCTACTGGTCGGATTGCCACAATTAAAAGTCCAGCTACCAATAGGCTTTCCCCTGCAAATGCTAGCATAGGTTTTAATCGCAGGATGGAACCCAAAATTAAGAGAGTTCCTATTTCTGTTAGCTTTTCAATTCTTTCGATGAAGTGTAGTTGCGAAAGTGGTTTTTCTGGGTTGCGGTAACTTTTTTGTACCACCATTCCAGCTACAAAAACGGCGAGAAATCCGTAGCCGTTGACAATTTCTGTGAGAGAATAAGTTAGAAAAATTGTGCTGAGGGCAATGAAATCTTCCATTAATTCGTCCACAGGTCGAAACTGTTGAAGTTTTTTGTCAAACCAGCTAACGGTTTTGGCGACTAAAATGCCCATAACAAGACCGGCTGCGATTGCCCAAATTATATCAATTGCGACCCACTCTTTAAACCAGTTCTCCCAATTGCTATCTTTTAAGCAGTAAATGCCAAAATAAACAAAAGGAAAAGCCAGCGCATCGTTCAAACCGCCTTCGGAAGTCAAGCCAAAGCGTAATTCATCTCGATCCTCAATGTGAGCTAATTGGACTTCTGAGGCTAATACTGGATCTGTAGGCGCGAGAATTGCTCCTAATAAAATCGATGGGCCCCACTCTAAATTCAAAAAAAAATGTCCGATCAAAGCCACAGCAAAAATTGAAATCGGCATCAGCAAACCTATTAGCCGCGCTGTTGAATTCCAGGCCCAAACTTTGAGCGGACGGTTCATTTTTAAGCCGCAACTAAACAAAGAGACGATGACCACAAATTCTGTCAACCGCTCTATGAATTGAGCATCGGGTCGTAATTCAATAAGTTTGACACCGTAGGGGCCGAGTCCGATACCAACTACCAGGTAAATTAAAGCGTAGGATAGCGGCAATCGTGCAATCCAGCCAGAACCTAATGTTACGGTGAGCAGGAGCAAGCCAATAACGAGTAAATCGAGAATGTAAATATCCACAGGGGCACGATCTCCAGTATTCCTCCATGTGCATTTTTACTGGAAATCTGGGAAAAATCATCTTTCTGAAGTAATGAAGTAAGGGATAGTTAAGTAAATCCTTCTTCCTTCTACTTACAAGTTTTAAATCATTGAAATCAATATTCAACAGTTTTTTCAGTGGCGATAATGTGCAAGTCGATGTGTTTAAGCGATCGCATGATTTGTTGAGTCAACGAACCCCGTAACAACAATTTCCAGCGCGACTGCTGGCTTTCACCGAGCACAATTTGGGTAATGCGGTATTCTTTGGCAACATCTGCGATCGCTTTCACCACATTCTGGCTATTAATCCGTAAAAATTGCCCGCCAAATTCCTTACACAACTTCTCGCAAGTCTCAACGTGCAAGGTTTCAGCTTTAGTTAAAAATCGATCGGGATCGTTGACAAAAAGCCCATAAAATGGAGCATTCATATAACTGGCAATTCTCGCCCCCCGCCGTAACAATTGTACGGAATTGGGATAAGTCGAGACGCACACCATCACCCGTTCGTGAATGTTGCAAACTGGGCCGGCTAAACTAGAATTTTTTCCGTAACTAGCGCTAAGTGCGATCGCGTGTTCTTCCACATTATCGGCTACTTCGCGTAAAGCCAATTCCCGCAGCGCGATTAAGTGACGGCGCTGGAAAAAGTTATCTAAAGATTGCTGAATCTTTTCAGTAGCATATATTTTACCTTCTTGCAATCGTTCTTGCAGGGTTTCCGGCGTGACATCAATCACAACTACTTCGTCGGCTTCTTCGAGAATGCGATCGGGAATGCGTTCGCGCACTATTACCCCAGTAATTCTTGCTACTAAATCATTGAGACTTTCTATATGCTGAATATTTAATGTTGAGTAAACATCTATTCCAGCGGCGAGAATTGCATCGACATCTTGATATCGCTTTTCTCGGAGGGAACCAGGGACATTAGTGTGAGCTAATTCATCAACTAATGCTAGCTGAGGACGGCGTTCGATGATAGCATCAACATCCATTTCCGTTAGGATTTTATCGCCGCGCTGCATTTGTTTACGCGGCAATATTTCTAGTCCCAAACTTTTCTCTGCTGTCTCTTTTCGCCCATGAGTTTCTAATAAGCCGATGACAACATCAATGCCTTCTTCTTTAAGTCTGTGTGCTTCTTCCAGCATTCGGAAAGTTTTGCCAACACCAGGAGCCATACCGATAAATATTTTGTGTTTCCCCCGACGGCGGATGCGCTCGTATATTTGCTCCGGTTGGTGTTCAAGTAAGTTTGGATTGCTTGTGAGTTCTCTTTTCTCAATCATTGGCGAGTTAATAGTCAGGATGTTCGCTAATAACTATTTTAAACTATTTAGGACTTACGCAAGTGTCACAAGATAGAAGTTAATTTTTGGGTATGTAGTTGCGCTTCAGCGCTCTTTCATATACTCTAAGAGCGCTGAAGCGCAACTACATACTTTTTTAACGATGCCCATTGAGTAAGTCCTGCTATTGTAAACCATCTAAATCACGATTAAGATTGAGAACGTTAACACCAGGTTCGCCAAAGATTCCTAGAAATCTCCCATCTGTGTTTTTAGCAATCAACATTTCTACTTGATTGGGATTGATTGAACGTGCGGCTGCTACTTGTTGAATTTGCGCCCTAGCGGCATCTAGACTAATATGAGGATCGAGGCTAGAACCGGAGGTATAAACTAAATCTGCCGTCGGTTGAATATTTGCTATTTTGAGATTCTTTACTCTTTCTTCCACCTGTTTTAATAAGTCTGGATTGCTGGGAGCGAGGTTACTAGCTCCCGATACGCCTGTAGTTTGTCCTGTATTTTTGGGATCGCGTTCTTTTTCAGTAAAGCTGCTGTAATTTGTGGTGCTGGGTCGGCTTTGGAAATAGCGCGGAGATGTGAAGTTTTGACCGATTAAAGTTGAACCAATTACTTGCCCATTTTGATTGATAATTAGGCTCCCATTTGCCTGATTGTTGAAGGCAGTTTGACCGATTGTTACCATTAGCAATGGATAGATAATTGCGGTGATTCCCCACAGAACTAGGGTAACGCGAATTGCTTTGATTATTTCTCTCATTTTAGACCTCAGTAATTTATTGGTAGTGCTAGATAGGTACGTTGTTGCGCTGAAGCGCATAATGAGGGCTAAAGCCCAACTACGTACCTATGTCCTATTATTATTGGTAGGGTGGGCGCTACAAACATTAGTGTTTTTGCGTAAATTTAGAGGATAGTAGCGCCCATCTTACAAGAATCCTTAGAATCTTTCAGGCTGAAAAATGACGACGAATAAATAAACAGAAAGACCCAAAATAACCAAGCCCAGAATGCCCAGTGCCCAGGCGGCTTTCCGAGTAATCTCTTCACCTGTCGCCGCATAAAGAGCAGGTGCAATTACTAAATTTAAGCACATTAAAAGAAATAGCTGTAAGGCTACGGGGTGGCGGCGACGCAGCATTTGCCATAACTTAACTACTTCTTTCAAATTGCTAGGTAAAATCTCATTAAGCAAATCATTTTCTTTCATAATTATCCATTTTTTGTTAGGACTTATCAGGCTTTATATAACGCCGCCATCTTGGCGGTAAAGTC
>NZ_JARFTR010000144.1 GCF_029167235.1 Kamptonema sp. UHCC 0994
TCGGCATCTGCTTTCTACCTTTATTGATAAGTTAGATTTAGACCCGAATTTGATTTTAAATCACCCGAACTTTCCTGAACTCCTGTCTTATGGTACTTTAGCTGCTTAAAAACTGTCCGAAGTATTGGAAGGAGAGAAAATTTTGTTTAATTTATCTCCAGTTTTCCGAGAATATCTCAGAAATTGGCATAAGATGCTAAATTAGGATAATGAGTAAGTTAACTATGGCAATTGTTGACGAAAATGACAGTATCGATCGCCAAATGGAAACTCAAGGACTATCACCAGATCGTCGAAATCGGCTTACTCGACGATCGCCCCGTGGAACTATTGCAGGGAGAAATCGTTGAAATGTCGCCAGAAAAAGAACCCCACGCCTATTTTAGCAGCGAAGCTGGCGATTATCTAACTCGTTTACTCAGCGATCGCGCCCTCGTCCGACACGCCAAACCCATCACACTCCCCAACGATTCGGAACCAGAACCAGATATTGCCATTGTCCAACGTCTCGGACGCGAATATCTCAGCCATCATCCCTATCCCGAAAATATTTTTTGGTTGATCGAATACGCTAATACCAGTCTGGAAAAAGACTCAACGCTGAAATATCGCATCTACGCCGAAGCGGGAATTCCTGAATATTGGTTAGTTAACTTGAAGCGTCGAGAACTAATCGTTTTTCGCGATCCCCGTGAGGGAGAATACGCCTCAAAGATCACCCTAACCCAAGGTAAAATTGTGCCCCTAGCATTTGCGGATATCCAGATTGCAGTTGAAGCGCTAATTTCGGCATAGAATTACCAATTACCAATCACCAATTACCAATTACCAATTACCAATTACCAATTCCAGTATCGCCGCCAGTGAAACAAATTTTCTAATAAATTAGATAAAAAAGGCTGACTGCGGAAGCGTTGCAATTGCCAACTAGCGGCCGTTTTACCATTAATTTCCGATAGCGTCGGCCAAATGTGGGGAAGTTCTGCGATCGCATCCATTTTTAACCCTTGACGCATAGCCAAAGCTATGCTATGTATTAACTCCGCAGCCTGCGGCCCAACCAGACTCGCGCCCAAAATCTCCCCACTACGACTACCAATTAGCTTACAAAAACCTGTTGTTTCTCCCCCCATTTGAGCTTTATCAATAGTCTTAAAATATTCTCGACAAACTATAATATCGTCCCCATATCTAGTTATAGCTTGTGCTTCAGTCATGCCAACTCTTGCCAGTTGTGGGTCAGAAAAAATAGCCCAAGGAATCCCACGATAATCTACCTTAAAAATCGGTAAAAATAACGCATTTTTCAAAGCGATTTTAGCTTCATAATTAGCAATATTGGCAAATGGATAACCACCAGCAACATCTGTGCAAGCATAAATTCTAGAGTTAGTAGTTTGCAGTTTATTATTTAAAATCAACCCTTTTTTGTTAAAAGTTACTCCTGTAGCTAACAAATTCAAAGATTCAAAATTAGGCATTTGGCAACCAGCAGCCACTAAAATCTCATCAGCTTCTATCGCCTCATTCCCCGCTTGAATCCATTTTTTACCATCAATAATTCTGGCTTGTGTTACTTCAGTTTGAGTTAAAATACGAACGCCCTCAGCTTCCATTGTGGCTTGAACTAAAAGGGCAGCTTCCGTATCTTCTTTAGCCAAAATATGAGAACTTTTTACCACCATCGTTACACGAACTCCCAGCCTAGCAAAAGCTTGTGCCAGTTCTACACCTGCGGGATCTCCACCGATAACCACTAAAGTATCAGGAAGCTTTTTTAGTTCGCTTAACTGCCTACTTTCTGCTGTGAAATATCCTGTAGATAATAGCCCTTCAATTTCTGGAATTGCTGGTTGAGAGGGGGTAGCGAGGAGGAATGAGCGCGATCTTAATATTCTCCCATCTACAGCAAAGCCTAGATCGGGTTTGACAATAAACTCGCCTTTTCCAACAATAATATCTACGCCAGCAGCGGCTAATACATCAGGAGAATGAATTTCATTTAGGTTAGAAGCCACCCCGGAAATCCATAGCTTTGCTATATCAAATTGTAGGGCTATTTCCGCGCCATATTTATCTTCAATAGGTACATTAAACTGCTGTGAAAAACGCATTTGCTGGACAAACCGTCCCATCTCTAGCAAGGATTGGCTGTATCTCAATCCCGCAACTGAGGAATGTTTACCAGACAACGACAACTCTTGCCAATTATTGGGGGATTCTACCAAAGCGACACGAGCTTTGAGGTGAGTTGCAGTGAGTGCGGCAAATCGTCCAGCAGCAGTACCGCCAATTATCACCACATCGTAGTCAAGCATAAATATAGAAGAAGGGACTAGGGGCTAGGGACTAGAGACTAGGGAAAGACGGGGAGAGGGGGAGGATGGGGAGGTAAATCCCCCATTCTCCCCAATTACCAATTAGCAATTACCAATTAGCAATTACCAATTAGCAATTAGCAATTAGCAATTAGCAATTAGCAATTACCAATTATCTTATTTTAGAACATCTGCTAGTCCTGCTAAGAGGCGGTTATTGTCTGCCTCCGTGCGGATGGCAACTCGGAAAAAGCGATCGCCTAATTCAGGAAAACTTAGACAATCGCGGATGAGAATACGATGACGCTCCAATAGAGTTTTTTGTATCCAAGAAACAGAATGCTCAGAACGCACGAATAAAAAGTTAGCTGCACCTTTGTAAGGCTGCAATCCTGGTAACTTCCCTAAACCCTCAAATAACTGAGGGCGAACTAGATCTAGCCAGTCCCAAGTTTGCTGCTGGAACGCGCTATCTTGCACCACAGCAGCAGCAGCGGCCGCTGCTAGGGTATTGACAGGCCAGGGGTCGCGCCACTGTTGCCAGCGGCGAATGCGGTCAGGGTGTGCGATCGCATAACCCAACCGCAGTCCCGGCAGCGAATAGAATTTAGTCAGCGATCGCAAAATCACCAAATTGGGAAACTCTGCCACCAACCCAACCAAACTTTGTTGCTGTGCAGGTGGTAGGAAGTCCATAAAAGCTTCATCTACCACTACTAACGCAAATTTTTCCAAAAAAGGCGCGATCGCCTCCAAGGTAAATAATAAGCCCGTAGGATTGTGGGGATTATTCAGCAACAAACCCGTTTTACTGGGAATTTGGGATGGGAAATTTTCAAATGGCGATCGCAAATCTAAAACTTCCAATCCCAAATCCATCGAGCATTCCAGCACAGTTGCGTCAAAAGTTTTCAATGCCCGCCTGTAATCCCCAAAAGCCGGAGTCACCAAATAAGTTCCAGCCAAATTTGACAACTCAAAAGCCGCCCAAGTTAATAACTCTGCCGCGCCATTCCCCGGCAGAATCCACTCCGGGCTTAGACCTGTGTGTACTTGGCTCAAAGCCACCCTCAATTGATAGTAATCGGGGTCTGGGTAAGCTCCCAAGTCGCTTAGGTGCGATTCAATCGCACGCTTAGCCGACTCAGGAGGCCCCAAAGGACTAATACTCGCGGAAAAATCCAGAATGGCAGCAGCAGGGCAGCCAGCCAATGCCGCTGCCCAAGTTAAATTTCCCCCGTGTACAGGTCTAGTCAAAGCTCAGTTCCGCAGTTATTTGCTCCTACTTCTCAGCAGGCGGCGCAACTCTATCCTTGAACAACTTACCCGCCGAGAAAGCAGGAACTTTAGTTGCCGGGATTTCCATCTTCTCACCCGTCTTAGGATTGCGGCCCTCACGAGCCTTGCGTTCCCGTGACTCAAAGGAGCCAAAACCCACTAGCGTCACTTTATCGCCATTGGAAACAGCTTCCATGATGGATTCCAGAGCAGCACTCAGTACGGCATCAGCCTGTTTCTTCGTGACACTCGCCTTTTCTGCTACTGCGTCAACCAATTCACCTTTATTCATCTGGCATACTCCTTAAGGTTTGCACAATTACGTTAAACAGCACTCAGCTCTTAGCTGCACGTTGGACTGGGGGTTTGTGGTTCCAGGTATGGACTTCGGGGTGTTCCCTATTTCCAGTACCTAGAACTCTGACAAACAATTTCTAGCAGGCACAGATTCCCTTGACAGATGGTCAAAAAAGGAAGCTTTAGACTGATGGCTGAAACCCCGACAGAATCTAATTTTCACTGCATTATTCTAAAGTCTTGTCGGCCTATATGGATCGATGAAACCTTTAATTTATATGGATTTCGACATTTATTAGGTTTTAGACACCAATTTTGGGACAAAAAACCCCCTTGCGAGATATAATTTATCCCTTTTAGGGATTGGGGGAGGTAGGGAAGATGGGGGAAATGGGGAAATGGGGAGTGGGGAAGATGGGGAAGATGGAAGACAGAAATTGCCCCTCTGCTCCCCCGCTCCCCCGCTCCCCATCATCTTACCTCTGCTGAATCGGCACACCCCGCTGGAGCATTTGGCGTGCGTCTGGGCTGGGGTTGTACTGGTAGCCAAAGGAAGAGCGATCGCTATCATCGAGGATTTGCGGTGTCACTAACACAATCACTTCCGCCCGCTGGTTAGTCTTGGTCGTGCTTCTGAAAAGTGAACCAATTAGTGGTAAATCTCCTAAAATGGGGATTTTGCTAGCCCTAACTCTTTCAGTATCATTAATTATCCCCGACACGATCAATGTCTGACCGTCTCGCAGGCGAATTAATCCTGAAGACAAAGAGCGTTCTTGCAACAATGAAATCTGGTTATTGCCCAGATTCGTATCGTTGGCGATCGCCCTGACAGTCGGGTTAATTCGCATAGAGATAAAACCATTGTCGTCAATGCGAGTTACCTCCACGTTAAGAGTCAAACCTGCATTTCCTTTCTCTGCCGTCACTGTTTGGGTAGTTAAGCCAGTGCCCGCTGTTGTCTGCGTCGTGATGTTGGTAATTACTTGTTGAGTTAAGTTCACGCCAGCAGTCTCTCCTTCTTGAACTACCAGCGTCGGATCTGTCAGAATCTTGGCATTATTAGTAACAATCTGTGCCTGTAACTGAGACAGAAATCTGGTCGGATATTGGAACAGAGGATAAAGGGCAAATGTCGCGTCTCCAACCGAACTAAGCTGCCCTGCATTCGCTCCGTTTAGAGTTCTTTCAAAGGAGGTATAGTCTTGAATCCCTACTTGGTTGGGATTGTTTCCTACTGGCGATCGCGGATTTAGGAAAAGACCGCCGCCAGGAGATGTGAGCGGAACATTAGTTTGATTATTTTGCTCGTAGAATGGATCGTTCCCACTGATTGGGTTGGGGACTATGGGACGACCAGTTAGAGAGCTTCGCGTAGTCAGAGTATTAGGTGGATTTATCCCGCCAAAATTTAGCGTTGCACTTCCTCCATCATTAACGAAGAAATTGTTATTAATCCCGAAGGAAAAGCTAGAACTATAGTTATTTTGTCCTGATAAGTTGATGTCAATAACCTTCACATTCACAGCAACTTGGCGACGGCGTAAATCTAGCTGAGTCAAAAACGCGCTTGCAACTTCGATCTGGCGTGGAGTGCCGATTAAGGTTATCGCATTTAAGCGCTCGTCTGTCAATACGGATAACCCTCTGAGTAGCAAGGCTCCCGAACCCTGTACTGCGCCCAGTGGTCGAATTTCTACCGAGTTTTCTTCAGTTACGTTGCGGTCTACGCCCGTGCCTGTAACAGTACGCCTGACTATGTTAACAACCCTTTGAGTTTCTGCCCCTTGAGCACTTAAGAAAGCTGCTGCTTGTCCGGCTTGAACTTGATTGAGGCGAAAGGAGCGGGTGATGAGGTTACGAGCTTCTACTGGCAAGGTAGTGCCAACAAAAATCGTGCGTCCAACACGGTTAGCTTGTAAGCCGCTAAGACGAAGTACGTAGTTAAAGACATCTTGAACTGACTCGTTTTCAATATCTAAGGAAATTTTTTGCCCTTCATTTGTAGCACTAGCTCCCTGATTGGGGACACCGGGCTGAGCTGCCTGACCTGTCTGCCCCTGAGCGTTATCCCCAGTAAAGGCAATATTAACGCCTGCGGCGCGGGCTAGCAAAGCTAACACATCTCTGACTGGTGCATCTCGCAGCACTAGACGGGGGATGCGTTCAGATGTGTTGAGATTGATGGCAGAGGGAGACGGATCGATATTAGAGACGGCGATATCTCCTAGGGGTGGCGCAACAGCTCGCGATTGAAAAGGAGGAGCTTGGTTGAGCGAGGGTTGAATGTCTTCGGGAAGCGGTGGTTGCTCGTTCCTGGTAATCGTGACTTGGGGGTTGGGAACCATCACGTTCGGAGACTGAGCAGTACGGATTTGAGGCGCTGGGGCTGTTTGGCTCAGGGGCAGGTTGGCCGGCGGCGGTGGGACTGTTTGGCTTAGAGGTTGGTCTGGTGGCGGTGGCGGTGTCATCGCAGGTACACTGGCAGTAGGGGTACCTCTGCCTTGAGCTACGCTGAAGACTATTCCTTGCCCCTGTGTCTGAACTATTTGCCCCGCAGGAGCGTTGCCGTTACCTGCAACGACGATTCTGATGCTGTTAGCATCAATCTGAGTTACTTCTACAGAAGCAATACCTGGAGAGGGATTTTCTTGCCGGAAAGCGTTACCTTGGGGTAGGCTCAGTTGGGTATTGGTGATGGTTGCTCGGAAACTATTACCGTCGTTAATTGTAAAAACTTGAGGGCGATCGCCTTTCTCTGTTGCCAATATAATATTAAACCCACTGCTGGTTTGAGTGAGCTGTACGGCGGTGACTTTTGTGGGTGCTGCCCAGACGGGGGCCTGTGCGACCAGGACTGCGACTCCCGCGCCGAAAAGCCCTCCACCCAATCTTAAATGTTGTTTCACGTTCCCTCCTCAACTAAAACTTTGTTTACTGTTGGCTTTCAAGTGTCAGGTGCGCTGCTGACTCTTAACTATTGACAAATGAACTATTACAGCAACCGCCTTGGCGGTTAGGACGTTTTGAATTCCTGAAGCCGATTCTATTCCCCCTTCTTCCCCTAGCCCCTAGCCCCTAGCCCCTAGCTATACTTGCATTGGAATACAAAATAGCACTATTTGGCTGCCGCAGGTTTAGGAGTTGCAGGTGCGGCTGGACTTGGGGTAGCCGCTGGCTCAACTTGTTTTAAGGGCAGTAGTGCGTGCAAGTCAAAGGCTGTTTTGATTTTAGTTTGGGGCACACCTACAGGAATAATTTTCCCTTGTAGATAGTCAACTTCTATTTTCTGAGTTGTTTCTGACAACTGAGATTTTAAATTCTTAACCACTAACAGGGATTGCATCAGCTCCAGATTCCTTAAAAAGGCTTGAGTTTGGGGGAAACTACCTTCAAACTCAACTTTAAAGGTTTTGCGTCTGAGCTGACCGTTAACTCCTGCTCCCAAACTGCTATCTAGGACAATATCTGGGTCGGGCATAGCCGCTGCTGCGGCTGGGCCTGATGGTGCAACTACTTTCACGGGTACGGGTTCAAATTTTGTCAGTTTTGCTTTGAGATCGTCACCTTGGACTCCAGAGTTAATTTTGTTTACCAGTTGAGTAACATCGTAGAGCAGAGTATTTAAGGTGGTATCGTCAGCAAACATTGACGTTACTTCGATTCTCCGCTGTATGGCTTCATCGCGATCGGCAACTACTTCAGCTTTTTTCTTAATTTGAGCTTTGAATAGTTGTTGCTTGCCTTCAAGTTCTGTAATTTTTCCTTTGGTCTCGTTACCTTTTTGCAATTCTGGCAGCACGAACTGGTAGGTTAGATAGCCTGCTAGCCCTAGACCGAGAACTGCGATCGCGGCTCCAATGACTTGCGGAGTCAGTTTAAGGCCGAATATGGCCTTGCCTTCTTCTTCTTCTTGACCTTCCTCACCGGGAACATATTGATTTGCTACTGTCATGGTTTTTTCACCTCTGGCTGTTGTGCGATCACTCCTTTTTCTTGAAGTGTTTCGATTCGGATTGCTAGACCGTCTGCCTGTTTACTCCTCAGCTCTGGAAGCAATTGGGATGCAGGAGTGTCGCTGAGGGCTGTTTCAATTTTATATTCAACTATGGGGCGCAGTTTGGGGAGTTCGTTTGCTCCTCCTGCGCTTTTGTTTTGAAGTGCTATTTGGGTGGTGTTGTTTTTTAATGTTGCTCCGAGCAGTTTTGTGTCGGCATCTTTGAAAAAGGGTGAACGCTGGATTAGCAGCACAAAGTCGTTGACTTGCTCGAAGGAACTGGCGACACCAGTTATTACTAATGTGGCTGTCTTGATTGGTGCTGGCGGGGCAACAGGGGTAGCTGGGGTCGCTGGGCTGGCACTGGCAGCAGGAGAGCCACTCGGTGAGGGTGAGGGAGTTTTTGCCGCTGCTGGGGTAGCGACGACTGGGGCCGGGCTAGGCTCGGTTTGGTCAATTTTGGAGATTTTTACTCCTGGTGGGATGCGATCGCCTAGATCTCGCCACATGGCTGACCAAGGCTTAATTTGATCGAAAACCGTACCCAAGGCTTTATACTCTCCCTCTATTTTCTGGGTTTCGGTCTTGATTTTGGTGATTTCGGCTACTTGAGCTTCCAATTTAGCTGCTTCTTGTTCGGCTACTGCTTTGCGTTCCCCAGTTCTACTATTTTCTTGGGTTAGCCACCAGTAAGCGCCCCCGACTGCGCCATTGAGAGCCAGTGCTACCACAGCCCCAACTATAATCGGAGTCTGATCCGTAGATGTGGTGGATTTGCTCTTACGTTCTCGGTTAACATCTACCGGTTTGTAATCCGGGCGATCGTTGAGAAAATTAATATCTAAGCTGTACACGCGCTCATACCTCCCTTAGTCCTAAACCCAATGCTATGCCCAAACCAGTTCGTTGTTCTGGGGGAATTTCTTGTTCTAATTCCAGGGATAGGGCTTCCACTGGATCTACTTGGCTGGCTGGTAAGCTCAACCTCTGCATAAAAAATTCGTCGAGTTTGCCGATCGCTGCTCCGGGCCCTGCCAGTAGCAGTTGCGCCACTTCTAATTCTTCACTCTGGTTGAGGTAGAAGTCGATTGAGCGGCGCAGTTCGTCGGCTAGTTCGCTTAATACTTTAATCATGGCATTAGTACCCGGATTCGCATCCCCCCCTGATGTGCCCATTGTATCTGTAACTGGGAGGGTCATGCTTAGGACTCCGCTGGTGTCTCTGGTGGGGGGTAGGTTCATCGCCTGGTTGAGGGCGCTTTGAATTTGGTATGTGCCGATGGGAATGGTACGGTTAAATTGAGGGATGCCATCTACTACTATTGCTAGTTCGGTACTATCAAATTCTATGTCTGTCAATACTGCTGCTTCTTGGGCAGAAAATTGTTGCAATTGGTCACGCATGGTGCGGATTAATGCAAAACTTGTGACTTCTAAAACATCGATTGTTAGTCCTGCTTCTTGAAATGTATTAATGTAAGTATTTGTAACTTCTTGCCGGGTTGCTACTAGGACTACTTGCACTTTTTCTATTCCGTCTTCATCGACAAATAAGCCTAGTTTCTGATAGTCTACGTCTGCATCGTCTCTGGGAAAGGGTAAGTATAGACCTGCTTCTGCGTTCATGTATTCCCGCAGTTCGTCGTCGTTAAGTTCGGCGGGAACGGGGATTAATCGGATCACTGCTTCTCTGCCAGGAATAGCTGTAGCTACTCGTTTGGTTGTGATTTTGTTGTCGGCAAGTAGGGATCTGATCAGTTCTGCCATTGTTGGCGGATCGACGATTTGACCTTCTTGTACTATGTCTTCTGGAACTTCTGCTGTAGCTAATATCCCTAGTTTTAGTGCCGATCCTTTCTTTTGAAGTTGCACAACTTTAATTAGGTCTGAGGATAATTCGATGCCTATTCCTGGCTGCTTATTGGAAAATAATCCTTTAAAAAAGTTAACCATATTTTGTTAGTTGTTAGTTGTTAGTTGTTAGTTGGTAATTGGTAATTGGTAATTGGTAATTGCTAATTGCTAATTGGTAATTGGTAATTGGTAATTGGTAATTGGTAATTGGTAATTGGTAATTGGTAATTGGTAATTGGTAATTGCTCCCTCGCTCCCCTGCTCCCCTGCTCCCCCGCTCCCCATCTCCCTCGCTCCCCTGCTCCGAATTTATGCTATCCAATTTAGCTGAGAATAACCATGATGGTCAAACAATCAATAAAATGAAACGCAAGACTTGGAAACGGTTTGGAATTTTTGCCCTTTTGGGGCTGTTGGTGGCGATCGCGTTTGGTTGTGTGACTCCTACTCCCAATGCTGGGAATAAGAAGGGTCAAGAGGTGGAGTTCTGGACGATGCAACTCCAACCTCAGTTTACTGATTATTTCAATAAATTGATCGCTGGCTTTGAGTCGGAAAATCCAGGAGTGAAGGTGCGGTGGGTGGATGTGCCTTGGTCGGCGATGGAAAGTAAAATTTTAGCAGCAGTTTCGGCAAAAACTGCACCAGACGTGGTAAATCTCAATCCTGATTTTGCTTCGCTATTGGCGGGACGGAATGCTTGGCTGGATTTGGATGATAAGGTTCCTGATGCTGTGCGATCGCAATACCTCCCGAATATCTGGAAAGCTAGCATTCTCAACGGTAAAAGTTTTGGCATTCCTTGGTATCTGACGACGCAGGTAATGATTTACAATTCGGAACTCCTAAAGAAGGCGGGGGTAAGTAAACCTCCGACTACTTATGCTGAGTTGGCTGAAGTTGCGAAGCAAGTTAAGGAAAAAACTGGCAAGTATGCCTTTTTTGTAACCTTTGTCCCTGAAGATTCGGCTGAGGTTTTGCAGTCTTTTGTGCAGATGGGCGTGCGTTTGGTTGACGACCAAGGCAAGGCGGCGTTTAATACTGCGGAAGGTAAGGCGGTTTTCCAGTATTGGGTTGATTTGTATAAGGGTGGGTTGTTACCGAAGGAGGCGTTAATTCAAGGCCACCGTCGAGGGATTGAACTTTATCAGGCGGGGGAGACGGCTTTGTTGGGTACGGGGCCGCAATTTTTGTCTGCGATCGCGCAGAATGCTCCGACTATAGCGCAAGTTTCGACGACTGCTCCGCAAGTTACGGGAAAAACTGGTAAGAAAAGTGTGGCGGTGATGAATTTGGTGATTCCCCGTAATACGGATGTGCCAGATTTGGCAATAAAGTTTGCCCTTTATGTGACTAATAATCAAAATCAGTTGGCTTTTGCGAAGGCGGCGAATGTTTTGCCGTCAACTGTTGAGGCTTTAGAGGATGGTTATTTTCAGGCGGTGGCGGCGGATGCGAAGCCGGCGGATTTGGCGAGGGCGGTAAGTGCAAGTCAGATGAAGGATGCGGAGATTTTGATTCCGGCGATGCAGGATATTAAGAAGTTGCAAAAGGCGATTTATGACAATTTGCAGGCGGCGATGTTGGATCAGAAGTCGGTTGATGTGGCTGTGGCTGATGCGGCGAATGCCTGGAATCAACGGTAGGTAAGGGTTGGGGGGTTGAGTAAAGATTTTTGCTTTGCCCCCTTGCTTTTTTGATTGTTTGGGGGTACTATCTATTTGTGGGGTGTGTGGGCACATATATGGGTGATTATATTTATATAGGTTACACCTTAAGATCGACTTTAAAACTATCCTAATAATAAGGTAGGGGTAATTAAGAGTCAAGAATTTTTGGAAATTTGGTTTAATTGGGAATATTTTTGATAGGTGGAAAGCTTGGCTAAGGATATAGTCAGGCTTAGGTTTTTTGTGCGGGAGTTATAGCAAATTTGGTTCTATGATTTTTTTTTGATGAACCACAGAGGCGCAGAGGACGCAGAGGGAAGAGAAAGAGAATATCAGGGAGTGATGGTAGCGGATTTAGTCTCAGATACAGGACTTACGCACGCTTGGTCAAAAACCCGGTTTCTGCGTCAATATTTCTCGAAAAAAGCGATGATTTTGGTCATAAACCGGGTTTTTTGCGTAAGTCCTGAGATAGTTATCCCTATATGATATGATTAAGTGAGGTAAGTGCCTAAACAAAAATAAACCGATCTATGTAACAAAATGTTAAATAGCTGAAACGCTTGAGATTAATTTGCTTTATTACGTTCCGATGCACCGGATGTAGTGCAGTTTAATTATGTCCGACTACTTAGCTTAATTAGGTTAACCTAAATAATTAATATATCCAAAAAAATTATGAAAAAAATCTCAAGAACAAATGCACTTAATTTCGATGACCAACCTCCGTAAGGATGCTAGCCAGTATCCCGATGTCAAAAAACAAATTGATGACTGGTATGCAAATGTCAAGCAAGCAGAATGGCAGAATTTAGAGGATGTTCGCCAGATTTACCGAGATGCTGAAGCGGTAGGAAACTTCACCGTTTTTAATATCAAAGGCAATGATTATCGCTTGATTGTTGGGATTAACTACACAAAACAAACCGTTTACTACAAATTTTTCCTTACTCATGCTGAATACAACAAAGATAAATGGAAAAATGACGATTACTTTTGACCGAGTTACTTATAGCAAACTACTGTCGGAAATCGCTCCCCAGGCGATCGAAACTGAAGAGGAATACGATCGCCTCCTGAAAGTAGCAGAAAGGCTAACTTTTGCGAAAAACACCACTCCAGAGGAAACGGCTTTACATAAATTGTTAGTAACGCTGATTGAAGTCTATGAGACAGAGAACTATCCGATGGACAAAAGTTTGCCTCACGAGATTTTGCAACATATTATGGAATCTAGCGGCCTTAGTCAAGCGGATTTAGCAGATATTATGAAGTCTTCGAGTGATGTTGTGTCTGAAGTTGTGAACGGTAAACGGGCGGTTAGCAAAGCAGAGGCTAAAGCCCTTGGTGATTATTTTAAGGTTTCGCCTAGTTTGTTTATCGAGGGATAATTTTGGGCGCAATTTAATTGGCGGTTAACCTGTAAATGCAGGCGGTCGCCATTTCTTTCTTTATCCAAAAAAGTGCGACGCTTTCACCTTAACAATACATCTAGGACTTAGCATTGATGCCTTTTAGAAAAAATATCGCAATTTAAAGAGTATTGATATTTCGATGGCCACAAATTTAATACTATATAACTGCCCATAACTGCCCATTTCTAAATCAAGGACAAATTGCGCTAAAATCATCATGGCTGCAAAATTTAACAGACTCCAGCAAAGATGACTACTGAGCTAAATGACCTAGAAGCCCAACTAGAAACTCTCCGCCAAGAAGCCAAAAATGCGATCGCAACTTCCAATACCCTAGAACAACTCGAACAGTTGCGAATTGGCTACTTCGGGAAAAAAGGCCAAATGTCCCAAATTTTAGGCAGCATGGGCAAATTGGCTGCGGATCGGCGACCGAAAATAGGCGCGATCGCGAATATAATTAAAGAAGCGATCGCCACTGAATTAGACAACAAACGTACCAGCCTGCAATCGGCTCAAATCCAAGCCAAACTCGAAGCAGAAACTATAGACGTTACCATGCCAGGGGTTTATCGCCCCCAAGGTAAAATTCATCCCTTAAATGGTGTTATCGATCGAGCTTTAGATATCTTCGTTGGTCTCGGCTACACCGTCGCCACTGGCCCAGAAATAGAATCAGATTACTACAACTTCGAGGCCTTGAATACGCCGCCCGATCATCCCGCACGGGATATGCAAGATACCTTCTATTTACCCGATGCCAAACTGCTGCGGACTCACACATCTAGCGTCCAAATTCGCTATATGGAAAACCACGAACCGCCGATCCGAATTGTTGCACCCGGTCGCGTTTACCGCCGCGATACAGTCGATGCTACTCATGCGGCTGTCTTCCATCAAATTGAACTTTTAGCTGTTGATGAAGGACTAACATTTACCGACCTTAAAGGCACAATTAAAGAATTTTTACGGCAAATGTTCGGGCAAGACTTACCGATTCGCTTCCGCGCCAGCTATTTCCCCTTTACTGAACCTTCAGCAGAAGTTGATTTGCAGTGGCAAGGGCGCTGGCTAGAAGTTTTGGGCTGCGGTGTAGTCGATCCCAATGTTCTCAAAGCAGTTGGTTATGACCCGGAAAAATATACGGGATTTGCCGCTGGTTTTGGTGTAGAACGCTTCGCTCAAGTTTTGCACAAAATTGACGACATTCGCCGCGTTTATACGAGTGATTTGCGCTTTTTGCGGCAATTTTAATCAGAATTACAGAAAACTGTTTGTAACGCTACTCTACGCGCAATAAGAATATCGGCGAGATGGTGGCGTTACTTTAGTAATGCGTAAGTCTTGCAAGCAAAATTCCCCAAGGGTACAGTGGCTTCGATCTCAAATTTGCTCAATTCTGGCAATCTCAGGATTATAGCAACCGCCAAGACGGTTAGAATGTTTAAATGCTCAAACCCTTGCTTTGATTGCTTCTTCCTTCTTCCTTCTTCCTTCTTCCTTCTTCCTTCTTCCTTGGACTATACATCTACTCAAAACCGTTTTTTGCTATAACTACATCATCAAATTCAAATTATTGTTTTGATTTAGATGAGGAGTTGAACGTATGAAAAAGATCAGTCACTGGAATCAACCCGCAGGAGTGCTAAGCTTGTTCGCGATCGCGATCGGCACTTTGCAGATTTCTGCGATCGCCCAAGGCGCAACCGTAACATCAAATCTCAGTCAAAATCCACCGTCAAGTACCTCTCAAATAGCCCAAGCTACAGTAAGTCTCTGTCGCAAAATTACTGCATCCCAGGGTTTAGTCATCCGCGAGAAACCTTCTCTGACATCGCGCCAAGTAGGCAGCGCACCCTTGAATAGTCAAATCACCCTCGTTGAAGCCGCGAACGTGCTTCAGGCATCAGATGGCCGCCTCTGGGTAGAAATTTCATCACCAGTCAGGGGGTACATTTCTAACGGCTTTGCTAACAGCGACAGCAATTTGGGAATATGTTCGGGGACAGCGAACAATCCTCCCCAAAATCCTTCTGCTGGTAATGGAACTCCTGATGGAAATCTCTGTCGCCAAGTTGAGCCCCGCGTCGCGCCGCGCGGTTTAGCTGTCCGCGCAGATGCTTCTGCTGCGTCAGGTTACAGAGGGGGAGTACCTGCTAACGGTAAGGTGACTCTTGTTCAAAATTACAAGCTAGTTTTGGATAAAAGCGGGCAAAACCGCAATTGGGTAGAGATTACATCGCCGTTTGCCGGGTTTGTATCTGCCCAAAGTCTGATTATGTGCCGTTAAAGTGGCTGCGCGATCGCTTTTTTATGTAAAATGGCGATCGCCTACTCGATAAATTCACTTTTATAGGAAAGTCTGCAAAGATTCTGGGACAACTCATATTTTTACCGCACTCAAGATTTGCTTATTGTAACTTCCTCACGCACAGATGTTGTAATGGCTTCTATCAAAAATAATCGCTCACTAATTGATAAATTAAGCGTGGATTTTACTAATTCTTGCAAAGATAAGTCTTTTGGCTTTTCTGAAGAATTATCATTCTGAACTGGCGAAAAAGTACCATTAAAACTTAAACGTTTGACTGAGGTATTATGCTCTAAACTTCTCTTCATGTCTGCAAGGAGAAGCTCTAAAAATTTAATATCGTTCCCTAGATCGGCAGCCTCATCCTCATCCTCCTCTACATCTTCAATTACCTGCAAACGTTCTTGATAAGCATTGATTTGATGTTCAATGGCTTCTATAATAAATCTGAAATCTTTAAATGATAGATTCATGTTAGTTGCCTTTCAAAGAATGAATATTTAGCAAGCCTTAACTAGACGGTTGTTTGAAGAAGCATATCCTCTACCTGTCTAATTTGCTGCCAATCAATTACTGCAACCCAAAGACTTTCTTCTTCAGAATATTGTACCACGCCATCTACTTCTAATTCTTCACTATAGATGGTGAGCAATTGACCATTTTCCAATTTAATATTTTGGCGACTCAAATCTTCAATTGTACCAACACAATTTAGACGAAGGCGACCCTGTTGATCAGCATTATGAAAGTCTGCAAAGATTCTGGGACAACTCATATTTTTACAGTACTCAATATATTTTTTTTGATTGTAGGACTTACACAACTGGCAGACTTAAATGAGCTTGTATGGTGCATCAGACGAAGTGATAGATTAAACAAACCAGAGTTTGATCGTCTAATGCACCCTACTCTATGTACCCGTTGCCTAAGTCCTAGATGGGTTAGGAATCGTTGGTGTCAGCAGAAGGCTTACTTTTTCTGGTGTTAAGCCAGTGAGAGTTGCATGATTTAAACTTCTGCCAGAAGTACGGATGACATCTCCACCTTCCGAGCGGACTTTACCCACTGTGGTAACACCAACTCGTCCATGACGGATTGCTAATGCTAATTCTACTATAGACAATTCTACTGCACATTCTACAGAAATTCCCGTGATACCGCTGGGGTGGGTTGTTGTGCCACGTTTAATATCTTCTGGACGATTAAGACCCCCACGAACTACTAAGGCTTCGTTGGGAATTATCTCCACAGGTGTTTTATTCATATTAATATTAACTCCTCAAGTATCAGAATATTGGTGGAATAAAGCCCTAAAAACCCAAAAAGCCGAGGCAGTGATCTGCCCCGGCCAGGGTTGTTATTCAATTATTCCTTATGGTTCCATCCTAAAACTTCAGGTTGGAAATGTCAAGAGTTTCCTGGGCGCTCAAAATAACAGGGCGAGCCCAAAAGCCCGCCCCATCAAACTAGCGATTAGTAATCGAAATCACCACCGCCCATACCGCCACCAGCACCAGCAGGAGCGCCATCCTTGGGCTCAGGCTTATCAACGACGATACACTCAGTCGTCAACACCATGCCAGCAATAGAAGCTGCATTTTGCAAAGCGGAACGAGTCACCTTTGCAGGGTCAACGATACCAGCTTCAAACATATCTACAAACTCATTAGTAGCTGCATTGAAACCAACATTAAATGGCTTCTCTTTCACGCGCTCAGCGATCACAGCACCATTCAAACCGGCATTCTCAGCAATCCGCTTTAAGGGAGCAGCTAGAGCCCGTGCGACAATCAAAGCACCGGTTAATTCTTCACCCTTCAGACTGCTATTTGCCCACTCTTCTAACTGAGGTGTCAGGTGAGCTAAAGTTGTGCCACCACCGGGAACAATGCCTTCTTCCACAGCAGCTTTGGTAGCGTTAATCGCATCTTCTAAACGCAGTTTGCGATCCTTCATTTCGGTTTCAGTCGCAGCGCCAACCTTGATTACAGCTACGCCACCGGCCAATTTAGCTAAGCGCTCTTGTAGCTTTTCTTTGTCGTAGGAAGACTCGGTTTCGTCCATCTGGCGGCGGATTTGTTCGCAGCGAGATTTGACAGCAGCTTCGTTACCTTCGGCAACAATTGTAGTGTTGTCCTTGGTGATAGCAATGCGGCGTGCTTTACCTAGCATATCCAACTTGGTATTGTCAAGCTTCAAGCCAGCATCTTCGGTGATTACTTGGCCACCAGTTAAAACAGCAATATCTTCTAACATGGATTTGCGGCGATCGCCAAAACCAGGGGCTTTTACAGCAGTTACATTCAAAACGCCGCGCAGTTTGTTGACTACCAAAGTAGCTAAAGCTTCTTTCTCAATATCTTCAGCGATGATCAACAAGGGACGACCAGCGCGTGCTACTTGTTCTAATACGGGAACTAAATCCTGTACCAGAGCAATTTTCTTGTCAGTTAATAAGATGAAAGGTTCTTCAAGAATTGCTTCCATCCGCTCAGTATCAGTCACGAAATAAGGAGAGATATAGCCTTTGTCAAAGCGCATCCCTTCCGTAATTTCGAGCTCGGTGGTCATGGATTTACCTTCTTCCAAGGAAATCACACCTTCCTTACCGACTTTATCCATTGCGTTAGCAATCATTTGGCCAACTTCATCGTCGTTACCGGCGGAAATTGCACCAACTTGAGCGATCGCTTTAGAATCTTCTACTTGTTTGGCGTGTTCGGCAATCTTTTCTACTAAAAAGCTAGTCGCCTTGTCAACACCGCGCTTCAGAGCGATCGCATTCGCACCAGCAGCTACGTTCCGCAGGCCTTCTTTGACCATAGCGTGAGCCAGCACAGTTGCAGTCGTGGTACCATCGCCAGCAGCATCATTAGTTTTGGAAGCAGCTTGACGGATCAGAGCCACACCAGTATTTTCAACATGGTCTTCCAGTTCAATTTCTTTAGCGATGGTAACGCCATCATTAACAATTTGAGGAGCACCAAATTTCTTCTCTAGAACTACATTACGACCTTTAGGGCCGAGGGTGACAGCCACTGCTTCTGCCAGAATGTCCATACCGCGTTCTAGAGCGCGACGTGCATTTTCGTTGTAGATGATACGCTTAGCCATAGTTTTCGACTCCAGTAAGTGAAATTTGTTTGTAATTTGAAAAATTGCTAATTGCTAATAGCTAATTGCTAATAGCTAATTGCTAATTGCTCTTAACCATTAACCGTTAAGCCATTAGCCATTAACCGTTAAGCCATTAACCGTTAAGCCGTTAACCGTTAGCCATTAGCCATTAGCCATTAGCCATTAGCTATTAGCTATTAGCCATTAGCCATTAGCCATTAGCCATTAGCCATTTAGTCAACGATCGCCAGAATATCTTTTTCGGCAAGTAAGACATATTCATCAGTGCCGAGTTTGATGTCGGTACCGGCGTACTTGGAGTAAAGAACCTTGTCGCCAACCTTGACATCCATTTCACAGCGAGTCCCGTCATCGTTGCGCTTGCCGGGGCCTACTGCTGCAATTTCCCCTACTTGAGGCTTTTCTTTCGCGTTGTCGGGTATATAAATACCACCAGCCGTCTTTTCTTCGCTAGCGCTAACTTTCACGAACACGCGCTCGCCTAAAGGTTTAACGGTAGAAACACTCAGAGATACTGCTGCCATACAAAATCCTCGCTTATTACAGCCTTTGCAAATTTTTAAGAGTTAAGCCTTGGAAGGAGAGGGTAAGTATTTTTACTCTGTACCTTCTGCCTTTTGGCTTATTTCGTTGAGAGTTAGCACTCTCGACTCCTGAGTGCTAATTTAACTGGTTAAGGGGGCGATCGCAACTAATTTCTCAGTACGGGTTCCCGAACTAATTTAGGGTAGGACTTACACAAAACTCTTCGTAACGTAGCCTACACCCCTAGTCCCTTCTTCCCCTAGTCCCTTCTTCCTCTAGTCCCTTCTTCGTAGTCAGCACCCCAGACAGTGCGAAAATAGGAACGAAGTTTCACGCCATCAGCCCTATGTCCGATCGAGAATCAATCGCGATCGCCACCTCGAAATCCTTAGACAGTAGCCAAAACAGCGAAGAATCTTGTACCTCAAGCTTAACCGCTTGCGTCAAAAGTCTGGGACTGGATCGAATCGAAAGGCACATTTTTATCTGTGCCGATCAAACCGTACCCAAGTGCTGCGACAAACAAGCCAGCTTAGAAGCTTGGAACTATCTAAAAAAACGCTTGCAGGAACTACAATTAGATAAACCTTCAGGCGATCGCCCAAGTTGCGTCTTTCGCACCAAAGCCAATTGTCTGCGCGTTTGTAGCAACGGCCCGATTATGGTCATCTATCCAGATGGTGTGTGGTATCGGAATGTCACACCTCCCATCATTGAGAGGATCGTTCAAGAGCATCTTATCGGTTCCCACATAGTTCAGGAATATGCTTTTTTAATTCATCCTCTGCCAGATTAGGGCTTATGTACTCGGGAACATTTCCTGTGGCGATGGCGATGGCGATCGCCATCGCTAGGAATTAGATTACAACGGCTAGTTATCAAAGGCAAAATCAGGCTTTGCTCTTCCCAGCCGCCGCTCAAAACATTCAATCGTGTAAGTAGGCAGTATAGTGAAATTTCTCTATAGTATTCAGAAGTTGCAATCAATAAAGCTTTCTATTTGGAACAGCCTTAGACCTGCGCTATCGAACAAGAAAAATACTAGAATGACTGGATAGCTAAGATGGCTTAATAAATGAGTTCGCTTACCCTAAATTGGCTGAAAATAAGCAGTCTCAAGCACGTTTTATCAGAACTGTACTAGAAAAACTTATACTGTAGGCTCAAAGCACTGGAATTACGCATGAATACAACCGACCCAAAACGGTTAATGTTGGTTGACGACGACCCCAACTTGATACTGCTAGTCAAAGATTATCTAGAGTTTCGGGGCTACGATGTCGTCACAGCAGAAAATGGCCGAGAAGCCCTGGAAAAACTAGAAGAGGATCTTCCAGACTTGATCATCTGTGACGTGATGATGCCAGAGATGGACGGATACACCCTAGTCAAGCACGTCAGAGAAGATCCTCGCACCAGTTGGATTCCAGTTTTGTTTCTGTCTGCCAAGGGTCAAAGCCAAGATAGAGTTAAAGGTCTTAGTACGGGGGCTGACGTTTACATTGTCAAGCCTTTTGAGCCAGAAGAACTCGTAGCACAAGTAGAATCTTCCCTCAAACAAGCAACGAGACTGATTAGCCACCAAAACAATGCGATCGATAATGGGCCAAAAATGAAGGCCCGCCGCAACGTCGATTTAACTCCGACCGAGTTAAAAGTGGTACAGTTGGTGTCCCAAGGTTTGGCAAACCGCGAGATAGCAGATGTGATGAATGTCAGCCAGCGGACAATTGAAAGCCATGTTAGCAATATGTTGGGCAAGACAGGCCTCCACAACCGGACGGAGTTGGCTCGCTGGGCTCTGGAGAGCAAAAAGGCTTAAGCTTAAATTGCTGCAATTGAATCAGAGAGGGAGGGAAGAGCGTGCAAAAACTAGGAGCAGGCTAGAGGGCTGCAACAGGGCAATAACTATTGTTTTTAGCGGAGCGATCGCCAAAGAGACATTTGCCATCAAGTTGCCCTCAGCCGATACCTCTGGTCAAAGGCAGCCTGCTTATGAGATGAAAGCAACTCTGTGGCAGTAGAGCCTAAAATATGAAATACTGGGGAAATGGAAATTTCTTAATTTTATTCCATTGCCTAGGTTAACTCCATGTTGCTAAAATCTAATACTTAGATTAAATTCCTTTCTACAATTATTAGGTCTAAGTTTTTATGTCAAACTCCATGAACCGTCTGTCTATTTTTGTAGACGGGAACAATATGTTCTACGCTCAACAAAAAAATGGCTGGTTTTTCGATCCGAGACGAGTGTTGGAATATTTCAAGAATGCACAGCAAAATGTAATGCTGATTAATGCTTTCTGGTATACGGGTCTTAAAGACCCTCAAGATCAAAGAGGATTCCGAGATGCTTTGATTAGCCTAGGCTACACAGTTCGCACTAAAATCCTCAAAGAATACTACGATGACGCTTCTGGCAGATATTCTCAAAAGGCTAATTTAGACATAGAGATAGTCGTAGATATGTTTAATACAGTGGATCAATACGACCAAGTTGTACTTTTCAGCGGGGATGGGGATTTTGAGAGGGCGATTGAGCTGCTAAGATCGAAAAATACTCATATTACTGTCGTATCAACCGAAGGGATGATTGCTAGAGAACTCCGTAATGCTACGGATCGCTACATCGACCTGAACGAGATTCGCGAACATATTGAGAAAATAGATTATTAGGAATAATTGGTAATGGGTAATTGGTAATTGGTAATTGGTGATTATCATGTATTTTCCCATATTCTTATACCAGATTTTTTCCAGATGTTGGAACAAAGTTTCAATCACAACTTAACTCAGGAGGGCTACGGTTTTACTACCATGAAAAATCAATCAAGACAAGACCGGATTATTATTTTTGATACGACCTTACGGGATGGGGAACAGTCCCCTGGGGCTGCCTTGAATGTGGATGA
Organism: Kamptonema sp. UHCC 0994; assembly: GCF_029167235.1. Lineage (GTDB taxonomy): Bacteria > Cyanobacteriota > Cyanobacteriia > Cyanobacteriales > Microcoleaceae > Kamptonema. The sequence continues at coordinate 21,716 of NZ_JARFTR010000144.1, forward strand.
AAAGTTGACGATCGCGCGCCAGTTAGCGAGATTGGGCGTGGATGTAATTGAAGCAGGTTTTCCCTATGCTAGTCCGGGGGATTTTGAGGCGGTACAAAAAATCGCTCAGACGGTTGGTGTGGAAGGTGGCCCGACTATTTGCGGTTTGGCGAGAGCTAGTAAAAATGATATTGAAGCAGCGGCTAAGGCTTTAGAACCAGCAGCTAATCGTCGGATTCATACATTTTTAGCAACGTCTGATATTCACTTAGAATATAAGTTGAAGAAGACGAGAGCGGAAATTTTGGCAATCGTACCGGAGATGGTTGCTCATGCTAAATCTTTCGTGGAGGATGTGGAATTTTCCCCAGAAGATGCGTGCCGTTCCGATCGAGAGTTCTTATATCAAGTGCTGGAAAGAGCGATCGCGGCAGGGGCGACAACTGTTAATATTCCTGATACGGTTGGTTACACAACTCCGGCTGAATTTGGCGCTTTAATTCGTGGCATTAAAGAAAACGTTCCTAACATCGACCAAGCGATTATTTCCGTTCACGGACACAACGATCTAGGCTTGGCGGTTGCTAACTTTTTGGAAGCAGTGAAAAATGGGGCGCGGCAGTTAGAATGCACGATTAATGGTATTGGGGAACGGGCGGGAAATGCGGCTTTAGAAGAGTTAGTAATGGCGTTGCACGTCCGTCGTCAATATTTTAATCCGTTCTTGGGACGACCAGTAGATTCTGAGGAATCTTTGACTAATATTGACACTCGCCAAATTTATAAGACTTCGCGTTTGGTTTCGACTTTAACGGGGATGTTGGTGCAGCCAAATAAGGCGATTGTAGGGGCGAATGCTTTCGCCCACGAGTCAGGAATTCATCAAGACGGGGTTTTGAAGAATAAGCTGACTTATGAAATTATGGATGCTACATCAATCGGTTTGACTGATAATCAAATCGTTTTGGGCAAACTTTCTGGCCGCCATGCTTTCCAAAGTCGGTTGAAAGAATTGGGTTTTGAACTGTCAGATGATGAGTTGAATAAGGCGTTTGTCAAGTTTAAGGATTTGGCAGATAAGAAGAAGGAAATTACTGATTGGGATTTGGAGGCGATCGCGAACGATGAAATTCATCAACCGCCTGAGCTTTTCCGGGTAGAATTGGTGCAGGTTTCCTGTGGCGATCGCGCCAGGCCAACGGCGACGGTGACGCTGAGGACACCAACGGGCGAAGAATTGACGGATGCTGCGATCGGCACTGGGCCAGTGGATGCTGTGTACAGGGCCATTAACCGCGTGGTAAACGTACCGAATGAGTTAATTGAGTTTTCTGTACAGTCAGTGACGGCGGGAATTGATGCGATCGGAGAGGTGACAATTCGGTTGCGACATGAGGATCAAGTATTTTCCGGCCATGCTGCTAATACTGATATTATTGTCGCCTCAGCACAGGCTTATATCGGTGCGTTGAATCGCCTTTATGCCGCATTGAATCCAGGTTTTGAAACTTCTACTCAGAAACTCATGCGGCTAATGGATGAAATTGGCAACGAAGCAGAAAAGCGAGGTTTAACTCCTGAAATATTAGAGTCTATTCTCAATGAGAAATAAGCAGCGCTTTGTTGTTGATACCAATGTGGTAGTTAGCGCAATGCTATTTCCTCGTTCTAAGCCTCGCCAAGCTTTCGATAAGGCAATTAACAGCGGCAAAATTTTAATTTCTCTGTCTGTTCGAGATGAGCTTGGTGAGGTCATTACTAGGGCAAAGTTCAACAGATATACGTCAGAGGAGAAAAGGCAACAATTTTTCGACCATCTGATTGAAAAAGCAGAGATGATTGAGATTACTGAAACTATTACTGCCTGTAGAGATCCGAAGGATGACAAGTATCTGGAACTTGCTGTTAACGGCAATGCGGGTTTTATTATCAGTGGAGATAATGACTTGCTGATATTAAGCCCGTTCCAAGGTATTCTAATTTTGAATCCTGAAGAGTTCTTGCAGTTAAATGTAATCTAGTGTGAGGGCAAATGAGGAATTTCTGGGTGTGGATGTTGTTGCTTAGTTCAGCAATTTTGACTTGGGATTTGATTGGATGGAAAAGTGCGATCGCTGCGACAAGCAATGCTAACATTCAACATACAAATCCCCCTCTTCAAGTGGCTGAAACTCAACCAAATATTTCAGATTTAGTCACACCTACTGACTCGGCTTACGCAGCACTACAAGTTATAGTAGAACGATACGGTTGCATTCCCCCAGACTTTTACTATCGTTGCCAAGGGCGATGCAGCCCTAATATGACTCGGATCGAATTTGCAGAGGTTATAAATTCCTGTACAGAGCTTTTCAATATGTTGATCGCAGAGGGTAAAATTGACTTGGTTCACAAGGAAGATATAGCTACCATGAAACGTTTGGAGCAAGAATTCGCTACTGAATTGGCTACTCTCCGGGAACGTAATAGATGATTTAGGAACTCATTAAAATGCAAGATGAAACACTAGAAAAAGAGCGACAATTCCATGATGCTTGGGCATCAACAATTGATGTCGATGGCATTCGAGTTAAAGATTATTTTGAAGCCTGCACCGCCCCCGAAAATCGATTTATTCTCAGACAATTAGGTGATATCACAGGAAAAAAGCTCTTAGATTTGGGCTGTGGTGCAGGTGAAAATAGCGTTTACTTCGCTAAAAAAGGTGCGTTATGCGTAGCAACTGACTATTCACCCGGAATGGTAGAAGTTGCTCTGAAATTAGCAGAGACAAACGGCGTGAAAATTGAAGGTTGCACTGCAAATGCGATGGAATTAGAGTTTCCAGATAATACCTTTGATATTGTTTATGCCTCGAATTTGTTACACCATTTGCCAGAACCTAAAATGGCAATTCGGGAAATGCACCGAGTGCTTAAACCAGGTGGAAAAGCTTGTTTTTGGGAACCGCTGAAACACAATCCTGTAATTAATGTTTATCGGCGGATGGCAACAAAAGTGCGGACTGAAGATGAAACTCCTCTTGATATTAATATTGTTAAATTTGTAAATTCTCTGTATTCAGATGTGGCTTACGATACTTTTTGGCTGGCTACGCTTTGGATTTTTTTACGCTTTTATTTGATAGAAAAGGTGCATCCAAATAAAGAGCGCTATTGGAAGAAAATTATTATCGAACAAGCAAGGTTAGAGCCAGAATATCGGCGGTTAGAAAACTTAGATAACTTTTTGAAGAAATTGCCAGTAATGAAGCGATTTGCTTGGAATTTGGCAGTAGTTGCGAGGAAATAAAAATTGCAGATATACACGGAATATAAAGATTTTTAGTTTAATGGTAATTGGTAATTGGTAATTGGTAATTGTTCCCCCTCTTTCTCTAGTCCCTAGTCCCTAGCCCCTAGTCCCTTCTTCTATAATTGGTAATTGAAGACTGCTATTTGTGAATAGGCAATGCTATGATAAGATTTTTTATGCCACAATTGAGGATAAGACAATTTACCCAACAGCACCACAAGCACTCATGTGCTTGATTGTTTGCCAGTCGTTGTCCGACTTATATAGGGACATCCAGCTATTCCGTTTTAATGCTCAAAGAGGATATGTGTTTATTATGACTGGCGATGAAATTCAAATTATTGTATTTCGAGATGGAACTTGGAGGTTTATCAATGAAACCGAATTTTGAAAAAATGTCCAACAAAGAACTAACAGCTTATGTGCTAGAAAATCGCGAGGATATGGAGGCGTTGGATACTCTCGTCGATCGCCGAACTCCAGACTCAGAAGCGACCATATACCCTACCATGTTTACTGAAGACGGCGTGCCAATAAAACGAAACATTGATATAGGAAAGGAAGCGATCGCGCAGAGAGTTGAGCAAGTAAATCAAAAACAGAAAAACTCTCAGAATTGAGAGTAGGAAATACAGAGCGATCGCGTAAACTAAAATAGTTATATAACTACAAAACTTGATGGTAAAACTATTAATTAGCAACGACGACGGCATCTTCGCTCAAGGCATTCGTAGTCTTGCCAACACCCTCGCCGCCGCAGGTCACGATGTTAGCGTAGTTTGTCCTGACCGAGAACGTTCCGCCACCGGACACGGCCTCACCCTTCACCAACCAATCCGGGCCGAAATAGTTGATTCCATCTTCGATCCAAAAGTGAAAGCTTGGGCTTGTTCCGGTACACCCGCCGATTGCATTAAACTAGCTCTATGGGCATTACTTGAACAACGGCCAGACTTTGTACTTTCCGGTATCAATCACGGCCCTAACTTGGGAACAGACATCCTCTACTCTGGTACAGTTTCCGCTGCAATGGAAGGCATCATCGAAGGCATTCCCAGCATTGCCTTTAGCCTAGCTAGCTACACTTCGCGGGATTTTCAAGCGGGAGTAAACTTTGCTCAAAATTTAGTAGCGAACTTGATTGAAAAGCCAATGGCAGAGCCAATGTTATTGAACGTTAACATCCCAGCCGTCCAGCAGAAAGAAATTGCCGGAGTTGCGATCGCACGTCAAGGCATCCGCCGTTATTTCGATATATTTCAAAAACGAGTAGATCCGCGAGGCAAAAGTTATTATTGGCTTGCAGGAGAGTTATTAGAAGAAGTTGAAGAAACCACAGACCCACCTCTTCCCCATGATATACCAACTGATGTACAAGCAATTCGCCAAAATTACATCACCCTCACCCCACTACAATACAACCTGACTTATGCCGCTGCGCTACATCATCTGCCAGAGTGGAAATTTGAAAATTTTGGAAACTGAGAAGCGGCAATTGAGCTGATAGGAGCGGTAGACTAAGAAGTAAGGATATGTGCCTCCTCCGAGCTATGCCGTAGGCGTTAACACAGAGTCGCAATTGGTCGTTGGTCTCGCAAACTACAACTAAAACAGTTATGAACGCTCCCACATATAATACTCATTCCGTCACCTGCCCGATTTGCAATCATTCCAGCGTCATAGGCCCCGTTGGGATGTTTAGCGGTTTGTTCACTTGTCCCCACTGTCATTCCCATTTAGTCATTAGCTGGAGTGGCCATTACGTTCGCGACCCCTTCACTATTAAGCAGCTCAAGGTAGGACGGATGCTCAGAAGACAGAGCAGACCCTTGGCTCGCATTCAGCGGGACTTTGGAATTGCCAAACATTTACCGCTGTTAGCTATTCTTGGTAGTGTGGTATTTTTAGGCTTTACGATCGCGGCGGCTGACCCATCACACCAGCAACAAAAACCTTTTCAAGACTTATGGGAGTGGGTGAACGGCACTGGGGAATCAAAGACTCCTTAATCCTAAGAGTTTACCACAGAAATTTTTACAAGTAATAAATTGGTTATTTGTTAGAGGAGGTTGTTTGAGAAAGTCCCAATTAAAAGTATCAGTGTCCTCTATATCATTCCGGTACTACTGAAACTATTTTTCCAGTTGTCCTGAAGAGCTATAAGAGCTGCGTATTTTGGAGTTAGCACCCACCCATTATCTCATAATCATTGCGGCAAACCCTAACAGGATGGGCATGGGGAGCGAAAGCTGTTAGCTATTAGCGCGATCGCGAGGGTGCGTTGCTGCCAAATACTACTTTCTCATAAGTGAGTTAAGGTTTATGCAGTTCAAGAAAGTGGCTCTTTTGACTCTGGCTGCCCTCGCATCCCAGAATTTAACTGGCGAAGGCAGCAGCTTTGCTAACTCTCCAACCCCTAATCGCGATACGCCCCAAGGGAACTACAAAGCCGATCGCAGTAGTGATACCGCACCTGTACCGATTCAGTCTGTTAGCGCTCCTGAAACCCTTGCCAGCGAACAATTTACGGCTGGAAATGCGAGGTTGGAAGCTTCGCAGGGGTGGCTAATGGCTGCTCAACCTGAGTTTTCTGTAACAGCAAAATCGGTGGCGATCGCGAAGCCCGCTTTAGACATCGCGGCGGTACTTAAAGAAACTTGGCTGGCAAAACTGGTAGAATTAAGTGCCGATCGCAGTCCCCAAGTCCGCGAGGCGATCGATGCGATCGCTCTCCGCACCAATGTAGATCCTCAATCTGAGGGCGCTTTTAACAATACCGTCACTCTCCTCAACGCTTTATTAATTGTTTCTACTCTCTTACCTGGTGTAACAATTGCTTTCTTTTGGCTAGTTCGGAGATTGGTAGTCAGAGAGTTAATTGCCGATGCGAATAAGCGGCTCAGAGGCATTGGAGTAATGGAATCAGAACTAAAAACTTCTAGCGAACTTTCTCAAAGATTAAAAGAAGAATTAGAAGCCCAAATGAGTGCGGCTAAACATTCTGTTGAATTTATAGCTAGAGAAGCTGAACTTTCCCGATCTTCTATTGACCAAATTGAAACCCTAAAATCGCAATTCTTAATGCACTTGCAAGTTTTGCTGACTGAAGTTTACCAAACCAAGTCACAAACTGTACAAGAACTGGCTCAGATTCCGGCTGTGGCGAGGCAGGAAGCTATAAAACCAGAATCTCAGTTAGAGGCTACTAATTCGAGGTCGAACGTTGTTCCCTTCCAAAAACCTCAAGAAACTTTAATTGCTGACGATTATATAAAACAAGGTGAAGCGCTTTATTTTGAAGGTCGTTATCAGGAAGCGCTAGTAAGCTTTGAGAAGGCAATTTTAATGAATGCCGACATAGATGAAGCTTGGTATAACCGAGGGAACGTATTAGTAAAAGTGCAGCGATTAGAAGAAGCGATCGCCTGTTACGATCAGGCAATTGGACTCAATCGCGACTATTACGAAGCTTGGTACAATCGTGGTAACGTTTTAATGAGATTACAGCGTTACGAAGAAGCCGCTGCTGCCTACGACGAAGCGATCGCGCTTAAACCAGAGGAATACGGCCCTTGGCACAACCGCGCCGCTGCGATGGGAAGATTGCAGCGCTATCAAGATGCGATCGCCTCCTACGAAAAAGCTCTGAGTATTAAATCCGACGATCCCGAAGTGTGGCACACTAGAGCCGCAATGCTAGGAAAATTGCAACGCTACGCAGAAGCCGTCGCCTCCTACGACCAAGCCTTGACGATCGGAGCTGACAGATACGAAACTTGGTACAATCGAGGTAATATGCTGTGGAGATTGCAGCGCTACGCAGAAGCCATCACCTCCTACGACAAAGCGATCGCCATTAACCCTGATAAATACGAAGTTTGGTACAATCGGGGCGCAGTCTTAGGGAAATTGCAGCAGTATGAAGAAGCGATCGCCTCTTACGATCGCGCGATCTCTATCCAGCCAAACGACTATGAAATTTGGCACAACCGAGGCGTAGCTTTCGGGAGACTTTCAAAGTACGTAGAAGCGATCGCATCTTACGAACAAGCTATAGCCATTCAGCCTCAGTGTTACGAAGCTTGGTTTGGTAAAGGCGAAACCTTCGCAAAATTGCAGGAATATGAAGAAGCGATCGCAGCTTACGATCGCGCAATTGCGATCAAACCCGAATCCTACGACGCTTGGCGACACAGAGGTACAGCCTTCTCAGAATTAAAACAGTATGAAGAAGCAATGGTTTGCTATGACAAAGCGATCGCCATCAAGCCAGACAACGCCGAAGCTTGGCGCGATCGAGGAGCCCTACTATCAGAATTAAAACAAGATTCAGAAGCAGTAGCATCCTTGAGCCAAGCCATTTCCATCCAACAAAACTTAGCCAGAAACCCTGATAATTCTGTACAACAAAATAGTAGCGTTGCTAATGGCTAATTGCTAATTGCTAATGGCTAATTGCTAATTGCTAATTGTTAATTAAAATAGCACCTACCAAACCTGCTTAAATATCACCCTTATTTCTTAGTCCGCGTAGGCGGACTTTGTTTGTATAGTAGCGGTTTCAACCGCCAACTGACTTCCGTAACGCCGCCCTCTGGGCGGTCAAATTAC
>NZ_JARFTR010000128.1 GCF_029167235.1 Kamptonema sp. UHCC 0994
CGGGGGGGCGGAGGTGAAAATATAACAATTATGTTGGGATTTTGAGTTTCCTTGTTGTTAGCGATCGCAGATTAGAATTGATCTTTCATAAGCCGTAAGCGAGTAAAAGTTTGTAAGGGATCTGTGCTATTGGTGATTGACTGGAGATTGGGGCGATCGCATCGTAAAAATGGATTGGTGTTTTTCTCTACTCCGATGGTAGAAGGTATGGTTGCTTCCGATCGACTGCGGGCCACCTTGACTTTGACGAAGCGATGCTGTAAATCTTGGTTATCGGAATCTACTGTCAGGGCAAATTGCAGATTTTTGAGGGTGTATTCGTGGGCACACCAAACTCTAGTATTATCTGGTAAAGCTCGCAGTTTGCTGAGGGAAGCTAGCATTTCGTCTGGCCTACTTTCAGAGATACGGCCACAGCCGCCGGCAAATAGGGTGTCGCCGCAGAATAATTCCCCGCTGTCGTTGCGGTAGTCGGGGGGAAAATAGTAGGCAATGTGAGCTTTGGTATGTCCAGGTAAGAAGAAGATTTGAGCGGTTCGATCGGCAAAACTGATGCGATCGCCATCTTCTAAAAATACCTCGGCTCCAGGGATTCTGCCCCTATTTTTGATGCCTGTATAAACTTTGGCTTGGGGAAAACGTTGTAGCAGTTCGTAGTTACCGCCTATGTGGTCGTTATGGTGGTGAGTATTAAAAATTGCTGTTAATTTGGCTCCGAGTGATTGAAGTTGCTGCAATACTGGCTGTGCAAGTCCAGGATCGACTACGGCTGCAATGTTGCGATCGCGATCGTGGAGTAAAAAAATATAGTTGTCAGACAGTATCGGCAACCTGTAAACCTCCATCAAAAATTGCCTCTCAGCTTTGTTCAACTTTATTTATTTTACTAAAAATATGCCCTAATCTACAACTAAAACTGATACTCAAAAATCCTTGCAAAGAGTTTTTTTACTTACTGGTAATTCATGAACCTGCTACGGTTCAACCAATTTGGACTCAGAACCTTTGCCAAGGGCTAGATCGACAAGAAAAATCTATGTTGCGAACATCTCAAAATAGATCAAACTTAGGTATTTATCAAATGATAGAGCGCATCACTTCGTCAGGTAAACTCAGCCGCCGAGACCATCTCCTGCTGACTTCGGCTCTTCTTTCTGATGACAAAATTACGGAAGAAGAACGCCACCAAATCAACCGCATATTTGACTATATCCAAATCGGTCGTCTCAAGTTCATTGACTAAAGCCTAAAATTAACCAAGTTTCCAACTAGACAATTAAGTAAACTCAAAAAGGTAACATCGGAAAAAATGAACAAAGAAAAAGGAACTATTCTAGTCACAGGAGGCGCTGGATATATTGGCTCTCATGCCGTTCTAGCACTGAAACTAGCAGGTTATGACTTAATAATTTTGGATAACTTAGTCTACGGACATCAAGAATTAGTAGAAAAAGTTTTACAGGTAAAATTAATAATTGGAGATACAAACGATCGCCCTCTTTTAGATCGTCTATTTGCCACCCACGATATTATAGCAGTAATGCACTTTTCCGCCTATGCCTACGTTGGGGAATCAGTTACCGATCCTGCTAAATATTACCGTAATAATGTAGTAGGAACTCTCAGCCTTTTGGAAGCAATGTTAGCTGCTGGTGTCAATAAAATTGTATTTTCTTCTACTTGTGCAACTTACGGTGTTCCCAATAAAATTCCGCTGAGGGAAGATCATCCCCAAAATCCCATCAATCCTTATGGTGCTACTAAGTTAATGGTAGAACGGATATTATCAGATTTTGATGTAGCTTATAATTTGAAATCTGTTAGCTTTCGTTATTTTAACGCTGCCGGTGCTAATCCAAATGGCTTATTAGGAGAGGATCATAACCCAGAAACTCATCTTATACCCCTAGTGCTGCTAACTGCTTTGGGTAAGCGAGATTCCATCTCAATTTTTGGCACAGATTATGATACTCCTGATGGTACTTGTATTCGGGATTATATTCATGTTGATGACTTAGCCTCAGCTCATATTTTAGGATTAGAATATTTGTTAAATGGTGGCAAGTCTGACTTTTTCAATTTAGGTAATGGAGGTGGATTTTCAGTTAAAGAGGTGATAGAAATGTCTCGAAAAATAACAGGGCGAGAAATTAAAGCTTTGGAGTGCGATCGCCGTCCCGGAGATCCACCCGTCTTAGTTGGAAGCAGCGAGAAAGCTATAAAAATTCTGGGTTGGATTCCTCAATATCCAGATTTAGATAATATCGTATCTCATGCTTGGCAGTGGCATCAAAAGCGTCACACGCAGGCAGAATAAACCGCTTTCGATTTTCAATTACTTGTTACCTGGATCTGCTTAGTAACGAGAACAAAAAAACCGCAGAGGCGAAAAGGGGGCAGACAAATATTAAGATAGAGATGTTCGCAAATATTGTGAGGACTAGATGCTAATAATATCTGCTAAATCGGGATTGCTTGGTAACAGACTATTGCTTTTTGCAAATTTTATTGCTTTCGCGATCGAACATAATTTAACAGTCCTAAATCCGGCTTTTGAGGAATATGCAGAATTCTTTGTTAGCACAGCCAGCGATTTTTTGTGCTGTTATCCTCCTCCATATTTTACCGTAGCAGGCAACAAGTTTATCAGAAGTAAATATTATAATACTATTCAATATTTAAGCAATAAAAATATCTTAAAAACGCAAAAAATAACCAGAGAGAAACCTTTTAATTTTGCAACCTATCAGAATATTGAAACACTTAAACACAGTTCTATTATTTGTTTTCAAGGCTGGGTATTTCGAGATGGCTGGTTTGTAGAAGATGTGCCAAAGTTATACAAGTATGCAGACCGGATTAGAGCTTATTTTAAGCCATTAGAGAGATATACAATTAATGTAAACAATCTTATTTCAAATATCAAAAACAGCGCCGATATTATCATCGGAGTTCACATCCGTCAAGGGGATTACGTTCAGCACCAAAGGGGGAGATACTTTTACAAAATTGAGCAATACTTAGAAGTGATGAATTCAGTGGTAAAACTATTTGAAGGGAACAAAATCAAGTTTTTGATTTGCTCTAATATTCAGCAAGATCCTAGTTTGTTTGATAATTTTAACTGCGTCTTTGCCAACGATCATTTAATTGAAGATATGTATGCTTTGGCTGAGTGTGACTATATTGTCGGGCCACCTAGCACTTATAGTATGTGGGCTTCTTTTTATGGAGATAAACCTCTTTACACGATCAGAGATGTCCATCAAGCAATTAACCTGAAGGATTTTGTACATTTTTATGAGTGGCAAGGAGTTTTTAATTATCGAGATAACTGGAACGAGAGTTTTTGGGAGTGGACGCACTAAGTTAAGTAAAATCAAATATTAGTAAATACTTGCTGAATTGTTAGGTTAAATCAAATGAAAGAGAGTTTACCACCGATTTATTTTTACATTCCTAAAAGCCAGTGGCCGGCGGGAGATTTGCCCCAAATTCCTGAAGACTACGGGGAGTGGATGAGTTGTTGGGGCGGGAGGTACGGCAGAGGAAAGTATGACTGGACTTTGCAAACTTATCTTTATTTGAAAGCAGATGGGTTGCCATGTAAATTAATAGATTTTGTGCCGAAGGAAGGCCTTGTGATTTCCCATCGAGATTTTTTATCTGACAACTTAAAACCATCCTCAAAATTGCTGATTGTTTGTATTAAAGTAGATCGAGAACCTCATCCATACGCTCAGTTACAAATTGTGCAAAATCATCAAGATGAATTGTTGAAGCGATCGCAATTTTTGTGGCAGAGTTATTCCCTGAGATTTTGGCTGCAATCAAAGTTAATTATGCGCGATCGCAGCCGGGGCGATCGTTTTGAAAATGCTGCTTTTTTCGGCGTTTTAGGGACTCTAGCCACTCAATTGCAAGAACCCCAGTGGGAGGAACAACTCAGTGCTTTGGGTTTGCGGTGGGAGGTGGTAAAATGCGATCGCTGGCACGACTACAGCGAAGTTGATGTGATTGTGGCTGTTCGCAGTTTTGATGGCCGTAACACTTTTGACTCGAAACCTGCCTCGAAATTAATTAACGCTTGGCACGCGGGCATTCCTGCCATTTTGGGGCGGGAATCTGCCTATCGCCGTGAGCGCAAAAGTGAACTTGACTACATAGAAGTAGCTTCGACAGATGAGGCAATTGCTGCTCTCTTTCGTCTGAAAAATGATTTGAATTTGCGCCAAAAGATGGTAGACAATGGCACGATCAGAGCTCAGGATATGGGTAATAATAAAATCACTTTGGAGTGGCGTAATTTTTTGACAAACGTTGCTGTTCCTGCCTATCAACGCTGGTGTATGGCATCAGTTACACAGCAGCAAATATTTTTGATTTATCGCTATCTAATTATGAAGGTGAACCGCATAAAATGCCAGTTTAATCAACTTTTATCTGTAAAATCACCATGAAAATTTGCTATTTTATCCAGACTCATAAAAGTCCTGACCAAATTTATCGACTGGTTCGCACAATTAAACAAGCTAGTCCTCATTCTCAAATTCTGATCAATCACAACTTTAATCGGTGCGATTTAGATTTAACCCCGCTGCAACATTTGTCAGATATACATTTATTGCAAAATCAGGAGTATTTAATCCGAGGTGATTTTTCTTGTCAAGTTCAACCATACTTAAATGCTATTAACTGGTTGTTTGAAAATAATTCTGATTTTGACTGGCTAATCAATCTGACAGGTCAAGATTATCCGACTCGGCCTCTGTCAGAAACGGAAAAGTTTCTCGCCAACACAGACTCCGATGGTTTTATCACCTATTGGGATATTTTTGCTGACCAAATACCTTGGGATCGAGATAAGGGATTTAAGCGATATTATTGTATTTATTGGCGAATTCCAGGGAAATCTAGCTACGTTTTTTTGAAAGATTTTCAGCAATTACCGCTCGTTAAAAAAATGACTTGGCTAAAATTTTATCTGACTTATGGGCCACTGATAGGGATACCGCACCCCTCCACTCCATTTAACAAGGAATTTATTTGCTATGGGGGTTGGGCGTGGTATACTCTTTCTCGAAAGTGCGTTGAATATATCAAAAACTTTGTTGACAGTCACCCGGAGTTTGTTGCCTACTATCAAAGAACAGTCGTGCCTGAAGAGTCTTTTATACAAACTATCTTGGTGAATAGCAAAAGTTTTAATTTGGTGAATCACGCTCGGCGCTATATTGATTATAAAGGAGCAGTTGCGGGTTCGCCCCGCACGCTGACAATTCAAGATTATGCCACCATTACTAATGGCAATTTCCACTTTGCTCGCAAATTCGATCTAAAACAAGATACTGAAATTCTGGACAAGCTAGATAGGTTAATTTTTAATTGAGAATTGAGCTAAGCTGTTACACAGTTAATTTGGGTAAGTAGTCGGACATAATTAAACGTAGGGTGGGCGCTCGCCGCAAAAAACCTGTAACTCATACAAGAAAATGGTTGCGGCGAGCGCCCACCTTACAATTTATAGCGTTTATTTATGTCCACCTACTTATCTGCAAAAGCCGAGTTTTCATTAGCACAGGCAGAATGCCTGTGGCTGTATCTAAATTTATATGCTTAACAGCTTATTGTTATAGGCTAGAAATGCTAAAGTAATACTAGATTTTAATTTAATTATCATACATGATTGATCGAGATTTAAAAAGGAAAGTGAAATTAGAAAATAAGGGATTTATCACCATTTTAACTGGGTTATACTCATTTCAAGACTGCGTTCATTTTTTAGCTTCAGTGAGAAAATTTCACCAAGAACCAATAATCATATTAATAGATAGAGTTCCTGTAATTTTATATCCTTTGCTGAAGGCTTTTGGGAATGTAATTTTGCAGCCAGCACCCTCTAATGAGAATCCAGTTTTAGCTTCACGGCAAGCTAAACTGGCTTTATATCAAGCATCCCCTTTTGAAAAAACAATCTATATGGATTGTGATATTTGTTTGCTATCTCCAATTAATGAGGTGTTTGCATATTTAGATGAATTTAACTTTCTGGTGACAGAAGATGTTCAATCTTCGATCGCCAAAGCCTCAAATTTATTGAGAGTTAAGCAAGATATTCTCCCAATTTTGCAATCTACTGGATTACCGCTGAAAGAAAATAGTATTCAATATAATGGCGGCTTTATGGCTTTTAGAAAAAACACCGAAATTGATAATTTATTTGAGCAATTCCAACAATATTTTAAGCTCGTTACCGAGCATCAAGATGTGTTATTATTAAAAGATCAAGGTGCGTTTGCTGCTGCTATTGAAACCGTAAAACCAACAATGAAAATATTGTCCCCAAGCTATAATTATCTACATAAATGGAAAGAATTGTACAGTATTAATGAGCCTATCAAAGTGCTACACTGTACCTATCCTTACCGACCTCAGTATGCGAAAAATGTGACACGATCCCCCTTTACTATAATTTTTGATCGTTTAGCTAAAGTTCTGTTACCCAATCAAATTAAAAATCCTTGGCGTGTAAAATAAAAATACTGTGTATTTACAATACTTCAGACACTTTTTAATGGGCGACAGTAGAATGCGGGTTTTGGACTCGAAACTCGTCGCCTAGGCGTAGCCAGCCAAAGGCATCGCCAACGGTAGAATGACAGTTTCAGGCGTTGATCTAAAAACTGTTTGGACTATTGCATTTACAAACATTGACAAAGTTTCTATTAAGCAGGAAAATAAAAGTCAAATAAATCAAATTTTCAATAAATAACTCAGTGAAAGTGTCCTTAGTTGTGAGCGACTTATCAGGAGCAGAAGCAATTCGTGCTTTTCTCATTGCTCAAGCTTTGATCGAACTAAAGTATGAAGTAGAAGTTATCGGATTTCAATTCGGAAAAGAAATTTATGCCGTTCCCCCAAAAAATATTCCATTATATTCTGTGCCTGGAAAGAACTATCCTGAGTTTTTGGGAACAGTTAAACAACATTTAAAAAAAATAGATGGAGATATTATTTATGCAGTTAAACCTAAGCCGGCTAGCTTTGGCTTATCTCTATTAAAAAAGCTGCAAAATCATCGTCCAGTGATATTAGATATTGATGACTGGGAACTTAGCTGGTATGGTGGAGATGGGTGGGAGTATCGCCCTTCTTTGAAACAATTTTATCGAGATATTTTTAAGAAAAACGGTCAGTTGAAACAGCTAGATCATCCACTATATATCAAGTGGATGGAAAGCTTGATATCTCATGCTGATGCCATTACTGTTAATACTAAGTTTTTGCAACATCGTTTTGGCGGTATCTATCTGCCAAATGGCAAAGATACTGAAATGTTCGATCCTGCTAAGTATAATCCTGAAATAAGTAGAGAGCGTTATGGTCTCTCCGGGTATCGAATTTTGATGTTTCCGGGTGCACCGCGACCTCACAAAGGCGTTGAGGATGTTTTAATGGCACTGGACGAGTTGAATGAATCTGATTTAAAGTTAGCGATCGTAGGCGGCAGCCCTTATGATGACTATGATGATAGACTTGTGCAACAATGGGGGCGTTGGATTATTAAACTGCCAAAGTTTCCTGTCGAGGCAATGCCTGGGGTGATAGCGGCTGCTCATATTGTAGTTGTTCCTCAGCGAGATACTCTCACAGCAAAGGCTCAATTTCCACTAAAGTTGACAGATGGCATGGCAATGGCTAAGCCTATTTTGTCTACACGAGTGGGGGATATTCCAGAAATTTTAGGTGCAACAGGTTATTTAGTCGATCCTAGTTCTCCATCTCAAATTTCCGAAAAAATTCAATGGATATTTAAGAATCCAGTATCTGTGAATTATCAAGGAATGAAAGCTAGGCAAAGATGTGTAGAGAGATATAGTATTCAGGCAATGGCATCTATACTTTCAGACATAATTGGAGATCAAATCAGGTAATTTTTAAGTTTCTAGATAGAGTCTGGTAACTTACTGTAATCTATGGAGAATTTGATGTCTGTTACTGTTTAGCTGAGAACCCACCATGTCTGCAAATAAGCTACTCCTAAAATTTGCCCAACGATATCCAGGTAGGATTTTGCTAACTGTGATGCTAGGGTTTTCAGGAGCTTTTTTCAATGGTATAAGCACTACTTTGATTGTACCAGTGCTATTGAATTTGTTGGATCAGGCAGTTGAACTACGAGGTGCTCCGCCTCTGATTAAAACACTGATGTATCCTTTTGAAGAAATGCCTCAATCCCATCGTTTGGCATTGATGACAGCAGCAATTGTCTTGGCAATTATTTTTAAGAATATTGCTATTTATGTTAATACTTTAGTAGCTACTTCTTTGACACGCTCTTTAGCTTTTGACTTGCGAAAAGCTGGCTTGAGACTTTTGCTAGAAGTAGATTTAGATTTTTACTCTAAAACTAAAGTTGGAGATCTAATTAATCGCCTGGGTGGGGAAGTTGGTCGCACTGCTAGTGCAGTTGGTACAGCTATAGGAATGTTTACTACCTCAATCACTCTTTTAGTTTTTGTAGGCTTGCTAATTTCAATTTCGTGGAAGCTAACACTCACTTCAACATTTTTATTGTCTTTCGTTGCCTTAGCAAATCAGTTTCTTATTACCAGAGCAAAATATTTTGGACAGCAGCTTTCAGAGATGTCTAAAGATTATTCAATTAGGATATTGGAAACATTAAGTGGTATTCGATTAGTTAAAGCAACGGGGAACGAGGAGAGAGAGTATGAAAGAATTAAGCAGTTAATTCAAAAACGAGAAACTGCCGATTTTCAAGCCCAAGCAAACTATGCTGCTATTTCTCCTATCAACGAAGTAGTTAACTTAATTGTTGTAATTTTTATTTTGTTTATTGGCCGCAAATTATTTGTTAATGAACTAGAATCTATTTCTACTGTTTTGCTAACCTACCTTCTGGTACTTTTTAGACTAATTCCTCTAATTTCGCAGTTGAATAGCGCTCGCAGTCAATTTGCCAATACTTCAGCAAGTGTAGAGATTGTAAATGACTTTTTAGAGCGCAATGACAAACCTTTTATGCTTAACAGTTCTCTCTCTTACACTCACTTACAGTCAGGGATTCATTTTAATAAAATATCTTTTTCTTATCCTAATCACGAGCGTTTAGTTCTAAATGAAATTGATTTATTTCTTCCTCACGGCACTACTTTAGCTTTGGTAGGAAGTTCTGGTTCCGGTAAGTCAACTTTGGCAGATTTATTGCCTAGATTTTACGATCCTACTTCTGGCTGTATTACAATAGACGGTAAGGATATTCGAGAGTTCAATATAAAAAGCTTGAGAAAAGCTATGGGAATTGTTAGTCAAGATACATTTTTATTTAATGCTTCTGTTCGTGAAAACATTGCTTATGCCAGAGAAGAAGCGACAGAAAATGAGATTATTGAAGCGGCTAAACGAGCAAATGCTTACGACTTTATTGAGCAGTTACCGGAGGGATTAGATACTCAGATTGGCGATCGCGGCGTGATCTTATCTGGAGGTCAGCGTCAAAGGATTTCAATTGCTAGAGCTTTGCTACAAAATCCAGAAATTTTAATTTTAGATGAAGCAACGAGTGCTTTAGATACAGTTTCAGAACGATCTGTACAAGAAGCTCTAGATAAACTGAGTTGCGATCGTACAACTCTGGTAATTGCTCACCGCCTCTCGACAGTCCAAAAAGCACATAAAATTGCTGTCATCGATCGCGGGAGAGTAGTAGAAATTGGCACTCACGACCAACTATTAGGAAAAGGCGGTTATTACGCTCGTCTTTATTATATGCAATTTGCCGAAGAAGCAGCTCGTGATGAAGCTTTAATTAGAAGTTCCTATGAGGTTCGGACTCGCCTAAACCCGATGATTGGTTTCCTTAAATTACTTGTTGACGACTTGGTAGATTCTCAAGAAGAGCGAGAGGAATTAATTAAAGAATCATTTCACTCGGCTACTAATATTCTTAAGATTTTAGAAGTTATGGAAAACACCGTAAAAAGACAGATGAGCAAGTAGGAAATAATATGTCAAAATACTATGTTTTTTTCACTAGAAATGTCTTGCCTCAACCGAATGTAGCTAGCTTAGTACAGGTTGCACATTCTGCAAATGCGGCTGCAAATCTTGGTTATTCAGCAGTGTTAACTTACCTTGGTAAAAAAACTTTCAATCCTGTTGATTTTTTGCTTCCCTTTCAGCCGAGAAGACCGGAAGATCGACTTGCAAAGCTTTATAATATTCAAGAAAAATTAAAAGTAGCTCCTCTCCCGATGCCTTGGCTCGTAGATCGCTTTGGAGGAAAATGGAATAGTTCTAGCACAATAGTCTCAAAATATTATTTACCATTTCACCTGCGAAAATATACTAAAATTGTGCATAGTCGCGACTGGAATTTTGTTAAAGCTGCAATTGAAAATGGAATTCCGGCAATCTACGAACAACACCATCACGAGGCAAAGAAATTTGAACCAGAAATTATCCGGAGTCCTCTATTTCAAATTGCTGTAACTGTTGCTGATACTGTCAGATATAGTATGATTGAAAATGGGATGCCACCAGAAAAGGTAATTAAGTTGCACAATGGTTTTAATCATTTATTTTTGGTAAGAGACCCAGAAAATGCTGAGGCGTGGCGTAAGCAATTGCTAGTAGATGGAAGTGGGCATTTAGTTGTTTATGCCGGAGGAATTTACCCATTTAAAGGGGTGGATATGCTAATCGATGTTGCTCAGAAATTGCCGCAAATTCAGTTTGCGATCGCAGGCGGTAATCAATCTCAAGTAACAGGTTATCAGCAGTTAGCTAGAGAAAAGCAAGTTGATAATATTAATTTTCTTGGGTACCTCCCTCAAAATCAGCTTGCTAGCTTGCTACAAGCCGCAGATATTTTAGCTCACCCTCATTGTTTGACAGAGGCAGCAACTTTTACTTCCCCCTTAAAATTCTTTGACTACATGGCATCTGGAACTCCCATCTTAGCAACTGAAATACCATCTCTGATGGAATTTAAGTCAGCGAATATAATTGCTACTTGGTGCGAACCGGATAACCCTGTACGGTTTGCACAAAGCATTCAAAAAACCTTGGAAATTTATCCAAAGAAAATAGAAGGTTATGCAGAAACTATAGATTTTGTCCGTCAGTTTTCGTGGGAAAATAGAATCACTAAAATTTTAAGCTATGTAGAAAATTCTATGCGTCCACTAACGTAACGCCGCCATCTTGGCAATAAAGTCACCGCCAAGATGGCGGCGTTACAGATATTTTCATGTAAAATAAGACTATGAATAAAAAAACTATAGGCATGATTTCCAGTTACCCCGGTTTAAATCAGAGTGACTGGTTGTGGCAACAAACTCCTCATAATTTCGGTAAGTGGGGTAATATTCAAATGCTAGCTAATTCCCCACAGCCAGATTTTTTACTAATGTATCAATTTGATTTTCCTAAATTGGCAAAAAAGCAATCATGGCTGCAAAAATTACGGCGACCAAAGCAGCTTAATGAACCAGATATAAAAACAAAATTGCGAGGAGCACCGAAAGAACGGATTGTTTATTTAATTCGCGAACCACCTTTAGATGAAATCATTGAGATTACGAAATCTAACTATGAGCAAGCTAAAAATTATTGTGGTTATGTTTCGGGGCCAGATGATTTTGCTCCTACACCAGATTATATGCCGGCCATTTGGTATCATCCAAATTCCTTTAGAGAATTAAATGAAATGCCGCCACCAGAGAAAACTAAACTCTGTTCTTGGATTACTTCAGGTATTAGCCGTACAGCTAACCACCGCCGTCGGTTAGACTTTATTAAATTACTTCAAGAGCAAGAGTTAAACTTTGATCTTTACGGTCGTAATTTACCAGTCTTTGCTAAGACTAATGGCTCCGTTAATAATAAATGGCACGCGATGGCTCCCTACTATTACAACTTGGCAATTGAGAATTATGCTGATAATGATTGGTATGTCAGTGAAAAACTTTGGGATTCTTTGTTAGCATGGTGTTTACCAATTTATTTCGGCGGTTCGGCTGCGGACAAATTGTTACCGCCAGGATGTTTTCTGCGACTTCCCAGTCTGGACGAAAAAGGTGTAGAATTTATTAAAGAAGTTGTTACTACGCCGGATTATTGGTATGCAGCACAAGATGCGATTGCGGAAGCGAGGCAAATAATTCTTCACGAATTAAATCTACTTAATTGGCTGTCTAACTTTGTTACTAAATTTTGAGAAGCTATGAATGGTATTTGCACGCTAGCTAATGATACAGTTTACGATCAACTGGTTGCTCTGCTCAATAGTATTGAAGTTATATTAGGTGCAAATACTCCCGTTTGTGTTTATCCTTTTGATGACAAAACTGCTCGTATTAGTGCAGAAATATGTAAGCGCTCTAACGTTTTTTTATACGATAACTACGCATCGATTCAGCGATGGGATGAATTTATGCAGGAGGCTGCACCTGAACGATTAAATAGGAAAAAATTCAGGCTTTATGGAGCTCATCGGCGATTTTGTGCTTTCGATGGCCCTTTTGAAAAGTTTATATATATGGACGCGGATACTCTAGTGATGAACTCCCTAGAGGCTATTTTTAATAAACTCGATTATTATGATTGGGTTGTCTACGATTTTCAATTTCTTGACCCCAGTAAAGTTTATAATCTTCAGTCCCCTAAACTATTAAAAGTGTTTGACCAAAAGCGAATAGATTCAGAAATATTTTGTTCTGGATTTTATGGGGCCAAGCAAGGAATTTTTGACCAAGCTACAAGAGACTTGCTTTTAGGTAAACTAAAAGCAGGGGAAGCAGAAATTTTGTATTCGGGTGCAGGTGAACAGCCATTGCTAAATTATATGGTGATGAAAAGCAATATTTCTAGTTATAATTTTGCCTATAGTCTTCAATCAGAAAAAACAGGATGTAGCGTTTCTTCACAACATTTTCAAGAACAAGATAACATTTTATACGACAATAGAAATCGACTGACTTACATTCATTATATTGGTGTGCCGCCGCAGGTGATTGAGAAAGTTTGTGCCGGGGAAAATTTAGAGTTTCCTTATCGAGATATCTTCCTACATTACCGCTATCTCCGCGAACCAGAAAAGCGTCCTATTTTTACAGAACCGTCAAAGCTTTATACTAACAATCCGCCACCAAGTTTGTTAAAAAAAGTATTGCGAAAATTGCAGTTAACTCGTTGAGAAAAATATATGAATCGTGGCATTTATATTGTGGGTAATGACAAAGTAATGGAAAATGCAATCGCCCTTCTCAATAGCATCCGTTGCTATAATCAAGAAGTCCCAATTTTCTTAATACCGTTTAATGAGGATTATCAAAAAATAGCAGCCACATTGAGCCGTTTACATGGTGTTCAACTTTTCCCTAATCTGGAATTTATTGAGCAATTTACCAGAAAAATTGCAGAAATCTTTGACCGCAACTTTTTAGCACTTCCCAACAAAATGCGGAAACTTGCTGCTTGGTTTGGCCCTCTTGATGAGTTTATTTATATCGATACTGATATTATTGTCTTTGAAGACATCGCATCAAATTTAAACAAGTTATCAGAAGTAGATTTTTTTTGCTGCGATTATCATCATGCGAGTGAAAAACTGCGTAATATCTTTTCACCCTTAGTAAAAGAACAAAATATTTTTACTGATGAACAGCTTCAAGATGTTTTTAATAGCGGCTTTTGGGCTTCCCGCAAAGGAACTATTACAGAACAGCAATTGTATGACATTTTGAGAGAATGTTCGCAGCATAAAGAGTATTTTGATTTTACCCAAAATGTCACCGACCAGCCTATACTAAATTACATGATTCTCAAGCTAATTTCTAAACGCTGTAATCTTGTAAAAACTACTGAAGAAGAGCCTGGAAGTTGGGCGGGTTCTAAACACTTTCAGGAAAGAGATTATATCCTTTATGATAAAGGCAAAAGGTTAAAATATCTCCACTGGGCCGGCATTCCGATAAAAGCAGGTGGCCCTTATTGGAAATTATGGAAACATTATCGTTACCTAAATGAAGAAAAATATCCTTTAATACAAAGGCTATTTCGCCATTTATTCGATGAGAAAAACTTATGAATAAGGGCATTTATACTCTTGCCAATGATGTTGTTTATGACCATTTGGTTGCCTTATTAAACAGCTTAGAAGTCAATGGGGCAAAAGATATTCCCGTTTGTGTCATTCCTTACGACAACAGACTAGACAAAGTTCGGGCTGAAATTGCCTCTAGAAATAATGTTACTCTATTTGACAATAGTGATTCAATTAGTTTCTGGGAAAACTTTGCAACTCAAGCTTGGACTTCTCATCACAAAGCTCAACAAATTTGGCGAGCAAAAGGTTGGAAACGAGTTCATTGTTTGGAAATGCACCGCAAATTTTGTTGTTTTGATGGCCCTTTTGAAAAGTTTATATATTTTGATGCTGATACTCTTTTGATGGGCGATCTCGATTATATCTATCAGAAACTTGATGAGTGCGACTGGGTAGCAAATGATTTTCAATATAAGTCCGATCTAAATTATGTTTTTGATTTGTCATCAGAAATTATACCACATATATTCAATATTGAAAAACTCAAATCAAACATTTTCTGTGCAGGTTGGTTTGCATCTAAAAAGGGAGTTTTAAATGGGGATAATTCAAGCAATTTATTGCAAAAATTAAAGGCTAGTGAGGCAGAGGTTATGTCACTGCGGGGAACCGATCAACCTTTATTTAACTATTTAGTTGCCCGTAGTGGCATCTCTTTCTATAACTTTGCTTATCACCAGCCAGAGAAAGTAACGGGAAGTCATTGGTCTTCTCAATTTGAGGTGATAGACTGCATTTTATACGATCGCGGTCGCCGTCTTACCTATCTTCACTACATGAGCATATCTGCTTCCAAGTTTGCTCAACTTTGTGCAGGTGAAGATGTTGATATTCCTTATCGAGATGTATTTTTACACTATCGGTATTTGAAATCACCGGAAAAACGCCCCCAATTAAATCCTCCAAGTTTCCTAGTTCGCTTACAGAGAAAACTTAAAATTTGGGTAATTCAAAAATTAAACAATGTTAAATTTAAACTCCAAAATTTCTAAGCGTATAAAGACTGAATCCACTGCCATTCTTTTGTCAATCCCTCTACCAAAGAAACCTGCGGCTGATATCCTAAAATTTGCTCAGCTTTCGATACATCGGCGCTAGTGTGTCGCGCATCTCCCATCGCCGACTCAATAAAATTTATGCGAATTGGACGATCAACAATCTTTTCCATTGTCTTGATTACTTCTGCTAAAACTACCCGACTTCCACCTCCAATATTGAAGACTTCACCTACAGCTTCAGGTACATTCGCAGCCGCTAAATTTGCTGCTATACAATCGCTGACAAAAGTAAAGTCACGGGTTTGTTGTCCATCGCCATAAATTGTAATCGGTTCGTCAAACAAAATAGCTTTAAAAAACTTGTGAAAAGCCATGTCAGGACGTTGGCGAGGGCCGTAAACAGTAAAGTAACGCAGTGCGGTTGCTGGTACGCCAAAGTTTTTATAATAAAGAAAACACAAACGTTCACCACTTAACTTAGTAATTCCATAGGGAGAAACTGGCTGAGGACAAGCAGTTTCAGGGGTAGGAAAAGCTTCAGCATTGCCATAAATTGAGGAAGAAGAAGCATACACAAATCTTTGTAAATTCGGCGCATCTTTTGCTGCTTCTAATAAGACTTGCGTAGCGTTGATATTGCGCTCGGTATAAGCGCGGAAACCTTCACCCCAACTAGCGCGGACACCTGCTTGGGCCGCTTGATGATAAATGACCTCTGTTTCCCCTAAGAGCGATGACCAATTCAAAGCGAGAATATCGCCTTCCTCCAATTTAAAAGCTGGATTGTTTTCAAACTGAGCAATATTTTGGCGCTTCAATTTTGAATCGTAGTAATCGTTAAATTGATCGACACCTATCACCTTCTTACCTTGGTTTAAAAGGGTTTCTACTAAGTGAGAGCCGATAAAACCCGCCGCGCCTGTAACGATACAATTAGCCATTAGCTTTGAATAGTGCTGATTATTGAGTGTTAAATATTATATCCTGAAGGAAGAAGGAAGAAGGAAGAAGGGAAAGAAAAACCATCCGTAACGCCGCCATCCTGGCGGTAAAGTCCCAGCCAAGATGCGGCGCTGCATTTTTCCTAATACTAATTAGCTCCAAGAATCCAAATCTAGGGATTGAGATCCGCCGCGTTCTAGCTGATTCAAAACTTTACCTAGCTGAAACCAAACTAGCCATGCAGTGAGTATCGTCAGAGGTATAGATACAGAGAAAGACAGGGTTTGAGGAAAGCCAAAAATTTCCAAGCCAGACGATAAAAAAAAGCCAACTCCGCCAATCATTCCCAGAAAAGGAATTGCTAACTGTGTGCCTCTGAGATTAGCTAAGGTTTGGGTAGAACGGTTTTTTGACCACTCCTGCACCGCTTGTTTTAGAACTGCTTCAAATGCAGTTCCAGAGGCTATAGCTGCTAGCAGACCAGCGAACATTAAAAATATAGGCGGTTCGGGAAAGTTATACACAAATAATTCCTTTTGGTAATTGGTAATGGCTAATTGTTAACATTTAACTGTTAACAACTAACAAACTTAAAATCGAGCTAGAGCTGCGGCTCCTTCCGTTGAAAATTCTGCCAAAGCGCCCAAGGCAGCATTGAACAGGCGACCAGGTTTAAGGTCTTCTTTAACTAAATCCCACAAACGGCTAACTTCTTGAGTATGGAGCCGATCGTCTTCAATTAAAGCTAGCACTACTTGACGACGAAGAAAAGCGCCTTCATTTGAGAGCAGGTATTGCAGACCTAATTGTGCGGTAGGGAATAGGTCGAAATTTTGATCGGAACGTGCGATCGCAATCATATTTTCCAACCTTTGCCACTGAAACTTGCCGTCTTTGAATAATACCTCAATTAGGCGGCGGCGCAATGCTGGCGATTCCCCATTCAACAGCCGCCGCGCCACATAAGGATAAGCTACTTCAACGATCTTGAAATTAGGATTGAGGGTTAGCGCCAAACCTTCTTCGGTGACAAGAGAGCGAATAATTAAGGCAAACTTTGCAGGAACTCGGAAGGGATAATCATACATCAATTCTGAGAAACTGTCAGTAATTGTCTTGAAGTTAAAATTACCCACACTTTCACCGATTATGTCTCCCAAAACAGCTTCCATTGCCGGGATAATTGGGTGAATATCTGTATCTGGAGTCAGAAATCCTAGTTTGACAAAATCACTGGCTAAGTGAAGGTAGTCTTTATTAATCAGGTGAACTACAGAATCAACTAAGGTTTCCTTTGTTGGTTCTTCTAGCTGATCCATCATCCCAAAATCGATGTACGCCATTCTGCCGTCGGCGATGGCAAACAGATTTCCGGGATGGGGGTCGGCGTGAAAAAATCCGTGTTCTAACAGTTGTCGTAAACCACTTCTAACTCCGATTTCTATTAAAGAATTGGTGTCTAAGCCTGCGGCTTGAATGCGCTGAGTGTCTGTGAGTTTTATGCCTTCAATCCACTCTAGTGTGAGGACGGAATTGCTGGTGTAGCGCCAATAGATACTTGGGACTTTAACGGTGGGGTCATCGGCGAAGTTGGCGGCAAATTTTTCAGCGTTTCGCCCTTCGTTAAGGTAGTCAATTTCCTCAAATAATTTGATCCCAAATTCATCGACAATTAAGGTGAGGTCGTGACCAAGATTCAGGGGCAACCAGGGAGCAAGCCACCTGGCAGCCCATCGCATTAAGTAAAGGTCGAGAGCGATGACTGGCTGTAAATTTGGCCGCTGTACTTTCACTGCTACTTCTTCGCCGCTGATGAGGCGAGCTCGGTAGACTTGCCCCAGGCTGGCGGCGGCGACTGGTTCTGGCGAGATTTGACTATAGATGCTGTCTATTTCGCGCTTGAGTTCGGTTTTGATGATGCTGAAGGCGATCGCACTATCAAAAGGCGGTAGTTGATCCTGAAGCTTGATCAGTTCTTCGAGAAAGTCTTTGCGAATTAAGTCAGGCCGAGTAGAAAGTGCCTGACCAACTTTAATGAAGGTAGGCCCTAATCGGGTGAGAATTTGTCGTAGGTGGGACGCTCTTTCTGGCTGGTGTGCTGCGATTTCGTGTTGCCAACTGTCCCAGATCATGCCCAGGACAAAGCCCGCAAATGACCAAACAATCGTTAGCGCTCGCCAAATCGCTTGCCAGGGGCGGGAGCGGTAATACTGAGCGATCGCCTTTGGATCGTAGCGTCTATCTTGAGTAAATTGGTTTTGACGCACTCGGTTATTTTCCTCTCGTTGTTCTGAAATGGGTAATGGTTAACTGTTAACTGTTAACTGTTAACTGTTAACTGACCACTGATCCCCAGTTGTCTGCGAACAAGAACTTTGCCCGCTCCCTAGCGGCGACCAGGATAAAATTCATTTCTTTTTCTTAACTATAGTACATAAAAGTACAAACACTTAATCCGAAAATTCTGCGAGTCCGGTCAAGCAGTCTTTGAGTCCGTAAATAACTCGATCTTGTTGATCCCTGGAGAGTTCGGGGAAGATTGGTAAAGACAAAACCTCGGAGCCAGCTTGCTCTGCTACAGGAAAAGACCCCTGCTGATAACCTAACGATTTGTAAACAGGTTGCAGGTGTAAAGGTAACGGATAGTAAACCATCGAACCTATTCCACTTTCCTGTAACTTACTCCTTACCAAGTCGCGAAGATGGGGGGATGGGGGGAGATGGGGAGCGGGGAAGATAGAATTTGATTTTTCTTGACTTTTGAGGCTAATTGTGTATTGGTTCCATACGCCTTTTCCTCCTGGTAATTCTTGGGGGAGGGTGACTCTGGGCACAGGACTGAGTAATTGATGGTAGCGCTGGGCTGCGGCGCGGCGCTGGCTATTCCAGGTATCGAGATGGCGCAGTTTGATTTGCAGGATGGTCGCTTGTAGGGCATCTAAGCGGCTATTGACACCAATTTCTTCGGAGAGATACCTCGCTGACTGACCGTGTTCTTTGAGCATCCGAACAGTGGCTGCGATCGCGGGGTCATTTGTCGTCACCGCGCCTCCATCTCCGCAAGCTCCCAAATTTTTCGTCGGAAAGAAACTAAAACAGCCGATGTGACCAATGCTACCAACTTTTTGACCGTCCCATTCAGCCCCAGTAGACTGAGCGCAATCTTCAATCACAGCCAAATCGTGAGAGGATGCGATCGCCATCAACCGAGTCATATCTAATGGCTGACCAAATAAATGCACCGGCATAATTGCCCGTGTTTTGCTGGTAATCGCAGCTTCCAGCTTATCCAAGTCTAGATTAAACGTCTCGGCTTTAATGTCAACAAAAACCGGCTTTGCTCCTACAGCACTAATCATCTCAGCCGTTGCGACAAAGGTAAAAGGAGTTGTAATTACCTCGTCTCCGAGTCCAATTTTTAAGGCGCGTAAAGCGAGAAACAGCGCATCAGTACCGGAATTGCAGCCAACGGATTCCGAAACACCAATATAACTTGCGAAACTTTGTTCAAAACTTGCAACCGCAGGGCCGCCAATGTAACGACCGGAAGCTAGTACGTCTAAAACAGCGGCACTTACTTCATCGCCAATTAGGGCGTACTGTCGGCTTAAATCGAGCGGGGGGACGTTGTTCACTCTTCACACCATAAATCTTAACCTTATCAAAAATACCCTGAAAACCCTGTGACTTTAGTTGAGGGATGAAAGGGTTTTGCAGGATTTATCCTGCGCGATCGTCTTCCCAGTCGCTTTTAACTCACGGCGAGTCAAAGACAATGATGCCGTGAGTTTTTTGATTAAAATATCTTATAATTTTCCTGTCAAACAATTAACTATAGTTGCCTTGATTGCGTTAGATTTCACAGACTTGGCTTTAGCTTTCGGGATGGTAGCGATCGCGATCGCCCTTTCCGCGTGGCAAAATTTAGGACTAGAGTGGCAATTAGCGATCGCCGCCACCAGAACCGCCATACAGTTAATATTGGTAGGCTACGTCCTAGCCGTAGTCTTTGACCCAAATAACAAAAATCCTTGGCTAGTCTTGGTAGTTTTGGTAGTAATGCTAACTATTGCCAGCATCGTCGCCAGTAACCGCATTAGCAAGAAAATTCCCAAATTGTTACCCTTAGTTTGGGGTTCAATTTTCCTCGGTGCCGCTCTAACATTAAGCTATACCAACTTTATCGTCATTCAGCCTCAAACTTGGTACGAGCCACAATACTTGATTCCTCTAGCAGGAATTGTACTCGGAAATGCCATGAACGGAGCGGCGATCGCTGGCGAACGCCTAGTCAGCACAGTTAATGCCAGCCAGTTAGAAATTGAAACCCATTTAAGTTTAGGTGCAACACCGCAACAAGCTATAGCTCAATATCGCAAAGATGCAGTTAAAACTGGATTAATGCCTACTCTCAATACGATGATGGTAATCGGAGTTGTCACTTTACCAGGTACGATTACAGGTCAGTTGCTTGGAGGAATCCAGCCGCTTGATGCTGCTGCTTACCAGATTTTAATTATGTTTATGGTAGCATTAGCAAATATTACAACAGCCCTATTAGTCACTCAAGGTCTTTGTCGGCAGTTTTTTAATCGCGAAGCCCAAATGAAGCGATATTAACAGTTACCCCTTTTTTCTTTGAGTCCGCGAAGGCGGACTTTGTTTGTGTAGACGCGATTTCCAATCGCCGGGAAAAGATAATTTTTTTCAAACTTTTTCTTTGAGTCCGCGAAGGCGGACTTTGTTTGTGTGCCCGCGTTGCTGCGCGATTTCCAATCGCCGGGAAAAGATAATTTTCTTTAAACTGCTTGTGGTTTTACGCCAAACAAATCAGAGGGGATCGCAAAAGTATCATTTGCCAGAATCAAGTGGCGATCGCTATCTCGACTAATACACCCATTTTGTTGTAACTTACCCAACATTCGCGTCACTGTCACCCGCGTCGTACAAATAGCATTAGCAAGATCGTGATGCGTCAATCGAATATTTAACCGACTCCCCCCAGCTACAGGTTGACCAAATTCTTGTTTCAGTAACAATAATAGCTGATATAGTCTATCTTCTACTCGCCGCTGTCCTGCGATCGCTAAAATCGCCTCCATTTGGCGCAACCTCCGCACTATTTGAGGCATTAAACCATGACAAAGTTGAGGAGACGACTCCACTTCTACCATAGAATACCAGATCAAATAAGTATCTGAAATCGCCGTAGCCCGATAAGTTTGCAAGGAAGTCAACCAAAGACCAAAGCACATTGAGGGCCCCACCCAGCCTAAAAGTCCCTCTTCCCCCGTCGGATAAAGTGTACTTAGTTGTACTAAACCCTGACATACTTGCCAAATCCCTTGGGAAACAAGAGGAATCTCTTCACCTTTGGGATAAAAATGCAAGTTGCGGTCAAGGTCTGTATTATCTTTGTTTACTTCTAAAACTGCTTTGGAAGTTGGAGGCATACCTAATTAATTCCAGGTAAACAATATTGGTTTGATATCTATGTATTCAACTTTATACTATGAAGGTAAAGGATTCGTAATCATTAGGTTAGGGATAAGATAAGGTTTTCATCAGAATATTTTAGAACTTATCCCAGAAAGCTCATCAGCTATATTTTTTTCTTTCTCCTTTTTCCTTTTTATATTCCCATTTCACCTCTTCTACTTATAGATGCTAGATAGAGGCAAGATAGGGAGCAATATAATTTCGTCCACGTTGAATGTAATAGGGTGAAAAAAGTTCTTCATAGTCTTGCTTGACAAGTTCCATTGCTGCTTCCATTCTGGCGCGACCCAACACTATAAATTGGGCAGTGGAAGAGGCATAGTATTTTAGTTCTGCGCCAGTAACATTGTTTTTAAAAGCATCTTGATAAAGCTGACGACCACTTTCTATAAATTCCTTAACTTCTGGCTTAAAAGTCGTCATTCCCTTGCTAGGAAAATGTATTTCTTTTTCTTTGATAAATCCCATTACCATTTTCATACATTTGCGTGTTTGCTCTACCGATAAACTTTGCTCATCTTGTCTGCGGAATCCCCATTGAGTACAGCCATTTGTGACTTCGAGTACCCGTAATTCTGCAATTTTATCCAAGTCCTCTTGACTCAACCACGATAGCCGATCGACCTCTTCTTCAATTAGCTGCTGAAAACTTGTAAAATCTTCTTCAAAATAGTCTTTTAGCTCTTGTATTTGAGCGAGTTGGTTCCAGTCCACCTTAAAGGGAATCATACTCTTTTTCTCCAATGTTAACAGCTTTTATTATGACAATTGCATCGGATTTATGCAAAGGGAATTAAAACAGGACTTACGCATAATTGTCTGTAGCGCCGCCGTCCCGGCGGTAAATACCGCCAGGATGGCGGTGTTACGTGAGAAGTCACAATGGCAGCATGGGCAATCTTATCTTTATATATAAAAGAAATCGTTATACAAAAGATATATTCTGTCTTTCCAATAGTTCTAGCGATCGCTACCTAGCAAATGAGAATATTTGACAATAAATTCTTAATGCTTTACAATTATCTCTAGCTTGCATCTTAAGAAAAGTTATCAACAAGGCTGGTATGTCGAATTACCCTGTCATAGGGAAAGCACAACGTTGGAGTCGTCGCCAATTGCTACAGCTTGGATTAGCGGGTGCTGGTATAGCCAGTAGTGCGATCGCACTTCAAACCCTCACCCAAAAAACTACGCCTGTGAGAGTCCCGCCACTCCCCAGCCATACCGATACCGCCACCAACCTCAACCCGATGGAAATAGTGCGGGATTTTGACTACGGCACGGTAAAGCGAGAAAATGGGCGCACAATTCGAGAATTTCGCATGGAAGCTCATACTTCCACGCTTCAGCTCAACAATGCTGTAACTTTTAATACCTGGAATGTAAATAATCGCGTACCAGGGCCGACATTAAGAGCAACTCAAGGCGATCGCATTCGCGTCATTTTCCTAAATCAAGCCGGACATTCCCACTCACTCCACTTTCACGGTATCCATCCTACAGCAATGGATGGAGTTAAACCAGTGCGACATGGTTCAGCATTTATTTATGAATTCGATGCCGAACCTTATGGAGTTCACCTATACCACTGTCATATTGCTCCCGTCACGCGCCACATTGGTAAAGGATTATATGGAATGTTCATAATTGACCCGCCAAAACCTCGCCCTCCAGCAGATGAATTAATCTTAATCATGGGAGGGTATGACGTAAATGAGGATAAAACTAATGAACTTTATGCTTTTAACGGATTGCCCAACTATTACATGAAACATCCAATACCAATTTACCAAAATCAGCTTATCCGGCTCTATGTACTGAACATGATCGAGTATAGTGCAGCAGTAACATTTCACATTCACGCTAACTTTTTCAAAGTATATCGAACGGGAATGACATTAACTCCTAGCGAAGAAACAGACGTAATTACAATGGGAGTCGCTGAACGTCACATTTTAGAATTTGCTTATCCCTATCCCGGTAAGTATATGTTTCATCCTCATCAGGATGAGATCGCCGAAGCTGGTTGTATGGGTTTATTTGAAGTAATTACCTAAAGCCAAACAGCAAAAACTTAAAGAAAATCTTAAATTAGTTCAAGATTTTCTCATTAGCTTGAGAATAGAATTCTACCTAACTATTGAGAATTTTTCTTAAAAGAGTAGAAAGCAAATCGTACCATTTAAAAATTTCTGAGACTACCATGATACAAGCATTTCGTTCCTTATCCATAGCCACCGCTACCGCTACTCTCATGGCTTTCACCGGCTGTAGCCAAACCCCAACAGCCAGCAACACTGCAACACCTTCACCAGCCACTACCTCCAGCACCGCAGAAACAAGCAGCCACAGCATGAATCACAGTGCCAAACCCCAGATTAACATCAACTCAGCAATTCTCTCGGAATTAGACAAATTAGAAGCAAAATTAGGCATTCCGGCACTTTCTAATAAAATTCAGGCAAGTCGTCCCTACGGCAAAACTGAGGAATTAGTCTCAAAAAAAGTCATAAGCCAAGAGCAATTTGACCAAATAAAAGACATGGTGACAATTGAAGATATAGTTCTCACAGGCGTTGCCAAAGATATCGACTACATGACCAAATTAGGCTTAATGAAAGGTCATCTTTTAGTAGCAAAAGAACTCCTCGATCAAGGAAAACCCGATCAGGCAGAACCTCATATTGGTCATCCAGTCGAAGAAATTTATGCCGATGTTGAAGATCAGCTCAACGAGCGCAAAGTTCCAGAATTTAAGAACACTTTAATTAAATTACAGGATTTAGTCAAAGCAGGTGCTAAAGATACCGACAAAGTAAATACTGAATTTCAGGCATCAATGCAAGCCGTTGATGGAGCAATCGCAGCTTTATCAGATCGACAGCGTAAAGACTCTAAATTTATATTGCAAGTAATTAACGGCTTGTTAGATACTGCTAACTCCGAATATGGAGCATCAATTGCCAATGGTCAAATTGCCGCAGTCATCGAATATCAAGACTCGCGGGGATTTATCACCTATGCTGACACCCTCTATCAAGATATCAAAGAGCAAGTTGCCAAAGATAGCCCCAAAACTAACAACGCAATTATCACCACTATGGGAGAGCTAAAGAAAGCTTGGCCCACTGCAATCGCGCCTTCTACTCCTGTTAAAACTACTGATGAAGTGACTCAATTAATTAAGACCATTGAGAAAGATAGCCAAGATTTTCTCAAGCAATCTTAAAGATGGACACAACTAAACGTAGGGTGGGCGCAAGCCGCCAAAAAGTTTGTAACTCATCGTTAGAGATGGTTGTCGGCTTGCGCCCACCTTACAAGTTATAGAAACTAATCAAAAAACAAAAACAGTTAGCACCAACCACCAACCAACCATTAACAACCAACCACTAACCACTATCCACTAACCAAAAATGAACTTTAGCGAAGTATTACCAACATTTGTAATTACCTTGAGAGAAGGTGTAGAAGCCGCCCTAGTCGTAGGAATCGTGCTAGCTTGCCTCAAAAAAGCTAATCAAAGTTACCTCAATCCTTGGGTTTATGCCGGCGTGGCAGTTGGGCTTATTGCCAGCGCTTTAGTAGGCGTATTATTCGGTTGGATAGTCCAAGCCTTTTCAAAATCAGATCAGCCCTATGCACCAATAATGGAACCCCTGTTAGAAGCTGTATTTAGCATTGTGGCAATAGCAATGTTAAGCTGGATGCTAATTTGGATGACCAGGCACTCGCGATCTATGAAAGCAGAAGTTGAGGGGGCTGTGAGTGCCACCTTAAAACAAAATTATGGTGCAGGTTGGGGTGTATTTAGCTTAATTTTGATCGCCGTCTTGCGTGAAGGATTTGAAACCGTTTTGTTCATTGCTGCAAAATTTCAGCAAGGCTTAATGCCAACTTTTGGCGCTCTTGCTGGCTTGACTTCTGCTGCGGGAATCGGCGTACTTTTGTTTAAATGGGGCGTGAAAGTTAATATCCGCTTATTTTTTAAATACATGGGTATTATATTGCTATTAATAGTAGCGGGTTTGGTAGTATCAACTCTAGGACTTTTGGATATCGTAGTTAACACCTTAGCTCAGATGAATCGCCAATCAGCAGACCTTTGTTTTTATTACGAACGTTTTGCAAAAGTTCATTCTTGCATCTTAGGGCCAATAGTTTGGAATACTACTAAAATCTTGCCTGAAGAGCAGTTTCCTGGATTAGCGCTAAAAGCGCTGTTCGGATATACTGACAGACTCTATTTAGTGCAAGCTGTTAGTTATATCCTATTTTTAGCTACAATCGGCGTTATTTATTTCCAAAGTTTAGGCGGCAAAGTATTCTTTCCAGTTAAAAATAGTCAGCCTGTTATAAGAGAAGACAGAAGGCAGAAGTCAGAGGGCAGAAGGATTTAACTATAATAACTTACGTAACGCCGCCCGGAGGGCGGTCAATTACAATAACTTACGTAACGCCGCCCGGAGGGCGGCGCTACGGGTAGATTATATCTGCATACTTATTAACAGTCAATTATTAACCATTACCGTGATCGAAAATATCTTTGAATTGCAGTAAATCTAAACTGACAATGACTGGTAAACACTGAAAACATTCTTGCGCGAGTTGCCAACGCTCCTCTCGTTGTAACATAGTAATTAACTTCTCCCTAGCACTTATTAAATAACGAACATCATTAGCTGCGTATCGCAGTTGCTTTTCGGAAAGATTAGCAGCATTTCCCCAGTCTGAACTCTGGGAAGTTTTATCGAGTTCTACCTGTTCTAGTTCCTGCACTAAATCTTTAAGGCCGTGTTTTCCAGTGTAGGTTCTAGCAAGTTTACTAGCAATTTTAGAGCAGAAAACTGGTACGACATGAATATCTAAATTATATTTAAGAGTTGCCATGTCAAAGCGTGCGAAGTGAAAAATCTTGACAATATTGCTGGCTTCCATTAACTTTTTTAAGTTAGGTGCTTCTCTTTGACCTTTAGCAATTCGCACTACAGTTACGATACCTTCCGCATCGCACAACTGCACCAAACACAAGCGATCGCGCCAAGGTAATAACCCCATTGTTTCCGTGTCAGCAGCAATTGCCTCCGCTGTCAAATAGTGGGATAAGAGGGTATCGGGGAGATCGCGATCGCAAACGTTAAAATCTGTCATTGGTAATTGGTAATTGGTAATTGGTAATTGGTAATTGTTAATTGTTAATTGTTAATTGTTAATTGTTAATTGGTGATTGTCCTTCTTCCTTCTTCCTTCTTCCTTCTTCCTTCAGCTATAACAGACAGGCTGCTGGAAAAACTAGATATTCTAGAAAAAATAGTTTCCAAATAAATTGATAAAACTGTGCGATTGCAGCTTTATCCTGCAAATCTACTTTCAAACTCCAAAACCACATCAAACCTAGTGCAGCTATATGAGTAATTCCCAGAAATATCGAGTTAACATCTTTCAGCCATAAAGCCCCTGCAATTGTCATCCCCAGATAACAAAAGGTTAACACCCATCGAGACAAATTGAAAACAGATTGTTTGCCTAATTGGATGGTAAAAGTTGTAATGTTGTATTGGCGATCGCCTTCCATATCTGGAATGTCTTTAAAAATTGCGATCGCAAAGGTAAACACTAACACAAACAGTGTTAAAGCCAAAACTTCTGAGGGAAGGAAGAAGGAAGAGGGAAGAAGGAAGAAGGAAGAAGGAAGAGAAAAGAAGGCATGATTTTTACTTGCCAATTCTAATATCGATTGAAAATGCAAAAACAACCCTAGGTTAACAATTGCACCGCGAACGGTAAAAATACAAATCGCTGCCCAAAAGGGAAACCGCTTTAACCGGATTGGGGGTAAAGAATAAGCCGTCCCTATTGCCAAACTGATACCGACAGTTGCGAATAAAAATGGCCCTTGAAATACAGAAAAAAGCGCCGCAATTACTCCAGCAATTGCTACAATTATTTGAGCTTGTTTCTGCGAAAACTCTCCCGCAGCTAAGGGCAAATGAGGCTTATTAATTTGGTCAATCTCAATGTCTTCGAGTTGATTTAGCCCAACAATATAGATGTTACCGCCAATACAGGCGATCCATGCTCCCAATACCACTGTTAACTGATCGATAGAAAAACCCGCAGGAGACTTGGCCAGGGCAATTAAATACAGCCCTATTACGCTGAGAGTAGTACCTATAATCGTATGAGGACGAGAAAATTTCCAAAAAGAGTACCAAGGTGGA
Source organism: Kamptonema sp. UHCC 0994 (assembly GCF_029167235.1). GTDB lineage: Bacteria > Cyanobacteriota > Cyanobacteriia > Cyanobacteriales > Microcoleaceae > Kamptonema. The sequence continues at coordinate 27,792 of NZ_JARFTR010000128.1, forward strand.
GTAGATTGCACGACAGGGGTGTGAGAGGCTAGAGTTTGGGGCGGGTCAGACTTTTGCTCAAAAGTTTGTTTCATAAATTTACCGTAATATTAAAGATCGAACTTAATTTTAATCTAATTCAGGTTATACCATATCTTGTACCATTATCAACAAAGAATGCGATCGCTGTGTGGGGGCGGGTTTTTAAGTCTTTCCTATGTCATTGCGAACGGAACGAAGTGAAGTGAAGCAATCGCAGGGTTTTGGGATTGCTTCGCTGGGCTCGCAATGACATTATTTATTTTTGTCCAACTACTTAACAACTAACAACTAACAATTACCAATTACCAATTACCAATTACCAATTACCAATTACCAATTACCAATTACCAATTACCAATTACCAATTACCAATTACCAATTACCAATTACCAATTACCAATTACCAATTACCAATTACCAATTACTAAATCCACCTGTCTAAATAGTGATTCTAAAGTTGTTGAGTTATCCAAAATAACATCAGCTTTTTGACATTTTTCTACTAAAAGCATCTGGCTGTTAATCTTAATCTGAGCTTGATTTAAGTTAATGCGATCGCGTTCAACCAAGCGTTCTAGTTGCTGAGAAAGCGGACAATACACGACCCAAATTTCTGTCACTAAGTCAGTCATATTTGCCTCAAACAGGAGGGGGACGGCTAATACAATTCTTAATGGACGAATACTTTGATGATTTTGGGCAGAAATACTAAGTTTTATTTCCTGTAACAGGCGATCGCGTACATAAGGATGAATCTGCTTTTCCAACCACCGCAACTCCTCTAAGTTGCTAAAAACAATATTGCCTAGTTCTTGCCGATTTAGGCTACCATCAGGGAGCAATACCTCCGCACCAAAGTGTTCTACTATTCGGGCTAAAATAGGTGTTTCTGGCAGTACAGCTTCACGGGCATAGATATCCGCATCCAAAATTGGCAATTGATAAGCATTAGCCAAATAATTAGATACAGTAGTTTTACCAGTAGCAATGCCACCAGTGAGACCGATCAGGCGTACTTCCTGCCGGATCTCAATTTCTTTTTTTTCGACAATCATTGCCAATCTTTGGTATGTTAGTGTTACGATCTGATGTAGATTTTTGATTTGGGGCTGGCAGTGGAAACAAAGGATATTAGGGTGTTACCAGTTGTCTGCAATAAGAATTACACAGTGCGATTCGTTTAACCTAAAATGAGTAGAAATACTCAGGGACGGTTAGTCTAGCTCATCTGCTAGAACAACTGATTACATTTGAAGGTAAACCGCCGTGCGGTAAGCCCTTCCCCTCAAGTGCAG
>NZ_JARFTR010000306.1 GCF_029167235.1 Kamptonema sp. UHCC 0994
CCAAGATGGCGGCGTTACGGATATTTTTGCGTAAGTTCTATAACAGTTAACAGTTAACAGTTAACAATTAACAGTTGCTACTGCCAGACTCCCGAAAAGATATTTTTAACTGCGATCGCAATCCGCTTCACATCTTCCTTTAAAACTGGGGGCCAGGCGATACCGCTACGGCTTCCGGCTTCAAATTGCCACACGCTTTCAACTGCAAATAAATGCAGTGCATAAACTAACTGTCGATCTAGCATCGGTGATTCTTGCAAAGTATCAAAAACCACTTTTAGAGACAACAATATATTAGTTACTTGTCCGGGAATTGGTGCATTCCCTTGTTTAAGACGCATTAAAAAAGCATCAGGATTTCGTTGAGTTTCAAGAGCCGTACCCTGATCGATCAGAAAATTGCGAGCTGTTTTATAATCCATTGGAAATGCGATCGCTATTCTGCGAATATATTATTCTATTTCTAGTAACACTTTCAACACCCCAGGGCTTTGTGCTTTTTCAAAGGCGCGGAGTCCTTCATCTAAGGGATAGCGACTGTGAATGAGATGTTTGACATCAACTTGATTTTGGGCTAACAACTGTAAGGCGGGTTTAAATGGGCCGCAGCGAGAACCGATTAGGGTAATTTCATCGACAACTAAGGCCGAAGCGTCGAAGGTGAGGGCTCCGGCATAGGTACTTTTGAGGACGAGGGTTCCTCTGGGACGCAAGGCGCGACGTGCGATCGCAAACCCTTCTGGATTCCCAGTACACTCGATGGAGATGTCAAAATATCGGTCTTTCACGGCATCGGCAAAACCAGTTTTGATCCCGCGTTCCTCTAAGTTCGCCAGTTTGTCGCGATGTCGCCCAATTGCCAACAGTTCGCAACCCGTGAGGACAATGGTTTGGGCGACGAGTTGGCCGAGTTTGCCATCTCCGACGACTAAAACTTTATCCTCTGGACTGATGGGTACTTGTTGCTGAATTTCTAAGGCGGCGGCGACGGGTTCTGTGAAGGTTGCCGCATCGGTGGATACGCTATCGGGTAAGGGGTGAAGGTTTGCGACTGGTAGCGTCAGGTATTCGGCAAAGGCCCCATTACGGTTGACTATGCCCAAGACGGTACGATTTTCGCAGTGAGTTGGCTGTTCGCTGAGGCAAAAACGGCACTGACCGCAGGCGGCGTTAATTTCGCCAACAACTCGTTTATTTACTAAGTCTGCGGGCCCTTGTTCGACAATGCCGACAAATTCGTGACCAAGGATGCCTCGATAGGGGTAATAGCCTCTCAGTAGTTCTAAGTCTGTGTTGCAGATGCCTGCCCGCAAAACTCGTACTAATGCTTCTCCGGGTGGCGCTTCTGGGATGGGGAGGTTGGTGCGAAGTTGCAGTTGCTTGTTTTCTAGCCACAGTCCTTTCATCTCTTTTCCCGCTTTGGCTTTTTTCTCAAGTTTAAAGATAATATAGCAACTACCAAGATTTTTAGGACGCTATATAGAATTGGTTTAGTCACTGCTGTTATTGTACCTCATCTTTCTGAGAAAGGCTATTATATTATGCTTCTACTTTCGGTCTAATCAATTCCGAGCGGAAATTTTGTCGAACTTCAGGAGTGAGATATCGCTGCTGTAAAAGTTGCCATTTCTGCCAAGACTCGAAGCGGCTTTGTGCCATAATTTCTGCTAAGGTGGGAAGTTGTTTTTTGATATCAAAGTCAAAAATATCTGTGATAAATTCTGCAAGAACTGCACTGTCTTGGATATCGCCTAAATATTCTTGAATGGCTTTGACATCTCCGAGATAAGCTTCGTAAGTCTCGCCGTAAAATTCCGTAAATAAACTCATTAGATAGCGCACTCGCTTAGCTTGCTTGCGAAGATCGTGAACAATTTCGCCGCGTTCTGTCAATTCCTGCTCTACAGTTTCAGAAGTCATTTCCTCGTGAATTATAATCTTTCCTTCTTGCTCTGTAACGCCGATCAACCAACCCGGATGCAGAAACATCTCGCTAACTTGAGGGAGTAATAAATCTGGCAATACTTCTGCAACTGGTAGCTGCGCGATCGCGTGATAGCAGGGTTTTTCCAGCCAATCTCGCAGCGATTGCTTGAACATTTGGTAATGTTTGTGTTCCAAAATTGCCCGAACTTTTTTTAAAGCACGATGGCGCTGTTTAAGTAAGTGTAGCAAAGATTTATCTAATATTTCTTGTTCTTTAGATGGCAAAGTTGGATAATAGCGGTTTTGGAGACTGTCGAGCATGACATCTAAATCTCGGAGTTCTCCCAAAACACGAGATATTTTACCAATCTTTTTCTCGTTCGTTTCTTTTGGTAAATCTACAACGGGAGCGAAACCAGTCACCGCAGAGCGCAAACGCCTCATGCCAACGCGCATCTGATGTAGTTCTTCTGGATCTCGGTCTTTAAGCACTTCGGCTTCGTGACCGATGATTTTCTCGAAGTATTTCTCTATTGCTTGGGAAGCTGCTGCTCCGAGAGTTTTTAGTTTTGGTGATGCTTCTGCTTTCATGGCGGGTTGGGTGACAATCCTCTGTCTTCAGAGGGATCGCAAGTTTAAGTTGGAGGGATTAACGATCGGAAATTTTATTATACTACTTTTTTCTCGCTCTAGATATAGTAATTATTCTCATTTAACATAAAAAGTATATTGACAAAAGATTTTTTTTGAGTTTCACTCCTTAGATAGCAATTTACTTACCAAAAGTGACAATAATGAGGTAAAGTAAAAGGCGGAAAAGTCTGGACATCAGGAGAGGTTTAGATTGCCTACACTTGGCGTGAATATAGATCACGTTGCCACGATTCGGCAAGCCCGCCGGACGGTGGAACCCGATCCCGTAGCAGCGGCTGCTTTAGCAGAATTGGCTGGTGCTGATGGTATTACTGTGCATTTGCGGGAAGACAGGCGGCATATTCAAGACCGAGATGTTCGTGTCTTACGGCAAACGGTGATGACTCACTTAAATTTAGAAATGGCTGCTACTGATGAAATGGTGGCGATCGCTCTTGATATTAAGCCTGACTACATTACTCTCGTACCGGAACGCCGCGAAGAGGTGACAACGGAAGGAGGTCTTGATGTGGCGGGAAACCAGCAGCGGTTGAGTGAAGTTGTCGATCGGTTACAGGGTGCTGGTATTCCTGTCAGTATGTTTATCAATGCTGAACCTACACAAATTGAGGCCTCGGCGGCGATTAAAGCGCAGTTTATAGAATTGCACACGGGTATCTATGCTGAAGCTAGTGCTGAAGGAAACCGGAAAAAGGAGTTAGCTGTATTGGCCGAGGGATGTCAGTTAGCGATCGCTTCTGGTCTCCGAGTTAATGCCGGTCACGGTCTGACTTACTCAAATGTTTACCCAGTTGCCTCCCTTGAGGGTATGGAAGAACTCAACATTGGCCATACAATTATTAGTCGGGCTGTCCTTGTTGGTTTGGAGCGGGCTATCCGCGAAATGAAACAAGCTATGCGAGGCGAATTTTGATGATTGTTGACTGTTAACTGTTAACTGTTGACTGTTAACTGTTGACTGTTAACTGTTGACTGTTAACTGTTGACTGTTAACTGGTTTTTATTACTCGTTATCCATTACTAAGGAAAATGCAAACCTACTACTACGTTTTAGCTAGCCAAAAGTTTTTACTTCAGGAAGAACCTTTTGAAGAAGTTCTCAAAGAGCGAAATCGCCATTATCGAGAACAGGAAAAAGAAATTGATTTTTGGTTGGTGAAGCAGCCAGCTTTTCTGGAAGCGCCGAAAATGTCAGAAATTAAGGCAAAATGTCCTCAGCCATCTGTGGCAATAGTTTCTACCGATCCTCAATTTATTACTTGGTTGAAACTGCGATTAGAATATGTAATCACAGGTGAATTTCAGGCTCCATCAGAAACAATTCCTGATGCTATAGCATCAAAGGAGCCTAGCTAGGGGCTAGGGGCTAGGGGCTAGGGGCTAGGGGAAGAAGGGGCTGGGGTTAGGGGTTAGAGGGGCTGGGGAAGAAGGTAATCCCTCGGTTTTCAGTAATTTAGAATGTCCTAACTACCTTGGCATTTGCTATAAATCTGGTCAATTTTTCAATTCTGGCATCGGATGATAACTTCTAAATTCTACTTCTCGACTTTGAAACTGAGGCGATCGCAAATTTTACTTAGTTCGGCTGCGATCGCCTTGGCAGGCTTGACAATTTTCGCAAATCATGTTAAGGCTCAGCCAACCTGTTCTCCCCCTCAGCCGGGAGAATATTTGTTGCTAATTGTTACGCAGACGGCGGATCAACAGGATAGAGCCAAGCGATCGCTGCCACAAAATGCCAATATTACCGTTTGCCGCTATATTAGCGATACGGTGACGCGAGTTGGTGGCTTTGGCAATCCAGAAACTGCTAACGACTGGGTTCGTTATTTCCAAGAGAGAATCGGCTTACCGGCCTATGCCATACAGCCAGGAGTCACCTTACCTCCTCAAGCACCCGCAAACAATCCCGCACCATCTATTAATCCTGGTTTCAAACCCCAACCTCTTGGCCCCGGCTATGCGGTATTAGTAGATTACGTCAATCAACCGCAACTAGCGGCTGCTGTGCAGCAAGCGTTAGGCAGACAATTAGCCTTAGTATCTTACGGTCAACGCTCATACCTACTCGCAACTTATACTACAGATCGGAATGCTGCCGCATCTGCACTGCAAACACTAAGCGATCGCGGATTTTTAGCAATGTTAGTAGACAGCCGCCGCGTCACTCTTATTGCTCCCACAGTTAAATAAATTAAAAATTAAAAATTAAAAATTAAAAAAGAGTAATCCTATTTTTAATTTTTAACTTTTAATTTTTAATTTAATAAGCTGGCCCAGCCAGTAAAGAGATTGTCACCCCCAACCCTAAGCCTACAATTACTTGAAAAGGAGTGTGACCGAGTAACTCCTTAAGGCGATCCTCATTAAATTGCTGGTTTTCAGTAAAAAACTCATCAATAATCTGGTTGAGAATGCGAGCTTGCTTACCAGCAGCTTGTCGGACACCAGCCGCATCGTACATGACAATAATGGCAAAAATCACAGCGATCGCAAACTCAGGACTATCCCAACCCACCGTCTGTCCAACTCCAGCAGACAAAGCACCGACAAAAGCCGAATGAGAACTAGGCATTCCCCCAGTCGTCACCAAGTAGCGCAGGTTGAACTTACGATTTTTGACTAATTCAATCGGTACCTTTAACACCTGAGCAATCAGACAAGCAAGCAGAGCAACCACAAGCACCTGATTATGTAGGATATTACCGGAAATTTCCTGCATAGTAATTTAGTATCCCTAATGAGTGCGGTTGGTAATAAAATCCGCGATCGCTAACAAAGGTTGAGCCTTTTCACCAAAACTTGCCAGTTCGGCCTTAGCCGCCTCCACCAAATTTTTAGCACGGCGTTTAGATTCCTCAATCCCCCACAAACTAGGATAAGTAGCCTTTCCAGCCTGCACATCCTTGCCAGCAGTTTTACCCAACTCCTCTTGAGTCGCAGTAATATCCAGAATGTCATCAACAATCTGGAAGGCTAACCCAATATTCTGAGCATAGCGAGAGAACCGCTCCAAATCATTGGGTTCGGCCCCAGCAAGTATCGCCCCACAAACCACACAAGCTTCCAGAAGTGCGCCTGTTTTGTGAGTGTGAATAAAATTGAGAGTTTCCTCAGAAACCTCTGAAACTCCCTCCGATTCCAAGTCAACCACCTGGCCACCCACCAATTCCGCCGCTCCCACAGCGCGTCCCAAACGAGCCACCACCTGCAACACCCGCTGAGGCGGTACATTCTGAGTTTGGGTAGCAATGAACTCAAAAGCATAAGCCAAAAGACCATCCCCAGCCAGAATAGCAATATCCTCGCCGTAGACCTTATGATTAGTCAGCTTGCCGCGCCGATAATCATCATTATCCATCGCCGGCAAATCGTCATGGATTAGCGACATCGTGTGGCTCATCTCAAAAGCACAAGCCGTAGGCATTGCCATTTCCACAGTCCCGCCAGCCAGTTCGCAGGTAGCAAGACACAAAATCGGGCGCAACCGCTTACCTCCCGCCAACAGCGAGTAGCGCATCGCCTCGTAAATTTTCTCAGGATAGGTGACAGGGACAGCACTATCGAGAGCCACCTCGACCGCTGCACTGCGTTCGGCTAGGTAAACCGATAGGTCAAAAGAGGATTTCGGTTGGGGCGAATGCGTTTCACTTACCAAGGTCATCCGTTGCTCTCTTGTAGTTGTTGTAATTTACAGTAAATTGAGTCGCAAGTCAGTTGCTACAATTGGCACTTAAGCCTTATGCGCTGGAATGCGGTACTCAATTTAACCATTTTACGGGTCTTGTGACACAGACGCGATAGATTCTAGAACTGGTTAGTGGTTAGGGATTCTGTTCTTACCGCAGCGAAGTAGTTGATAAAGCTGCCAAAAACGAGTGATTGAAAGCCACTTCGCTGCGGCAAGAACTAAACATTTGTTAACAAACCCCAATTTTTTCCCTTCTAACGCGCTATTCTCGACACAAAGCTGGTGCATTCTGACTTCGCGTTAATTCTTAGCAGAAAAATAAATATGCTCTCGATTCCAGGCGTTGCCGTCCAGACGCTTCTTTACGAAAGCGACAACTCTCTCGTTTACCGAGCTGTTCGGGAAGAGGATAACCAGCCGCTCATCCTGAAACTTCTCAAAGAGAGCTATCCCACACCTCAAGAGCTGCTACGCTACCGCACTGAATATCGCATTACCCGAGAGCTGAAAGAGGCGGGAGTCGTGCGAGTCTATGACTTGCAAAAATACCAAAACAGCCTCGTGATTTTTGTGGAGGACTTTGGTGGCGAATCCTTGAAAATTTGGATGCAGCAGCGGAAGTTTAGTCTCAAGGAGTTTCTGCAAATTGCGATCGCCACAACTGAAATTTTAGGGAAAATTCACAGCGCCAATATTATACACAAAGATATTAACCCTTCTAATATAGTATTCAATCCAGCGACAGGAGAGATCAAACTAATCGACTTTGGTATTTCCACTCAGCTAACGCGAGAAACGCCGAGCCTCAAAAACCCCAACGTTTTAGAAGGCACTCTCGCTTACATATCGCCGGAACAAACCGGCAGAATGAATCGCACTCTCGATTACCGCACAGACTTTTACTCCCTCGGTGTCACCTTTTACGAATTGCTATCAGGTAAATTGCCTTTTGAGACAGAAGATGCTTTAGAACTGGTTCACTGCCACATTGCCAGACAGCCGCTTTCCCCGCAGGAAATCGAGCCAAAAATTCCCCTAATTGTATCTCAAATTGTCAGTAAATTGATGGCGAAGAATGCCGAAAACCGCTATCAAACAGCCTGCGGAATAAAGCACGATTTAGAAATGTGTCTGGTTCAATTACAACAAACTGGTAACATTGAAACGTTTGCCTTGGGAACGCGAGATATTACAGACCGTTTCCTGATTCCCGAAAAACTTTACGGCAGAGAAACTGAAGTTTCTAATCTATTAGCAGCCTTTGAACGAGTTAGTACAGGTAGCGCCGAAATGATGCTGGTGGCTGGATTCTCTGGGATTGGTAAAACCGCAGTAGTGAATGAAGTCCACAAGCCGATTGCCAGACAGCGGGGCTATTTTATCAAAGGCAAATACGACCAATTCCAGCGCAATATTCCTTTCAGTGCATTTGTGCAAGCATTTCGGGAATTGATGGGGCAATTATTATCAGAAAGTGATGCTCAGGTACAAACATGGAAAACCAAGATTCTCACCGCAGTGGGTGATAGCGGGCAAGTCTTGATTGAGGTAATTCCTGAGTTAGAACGCATCGTTGGCGCTCAAAGTCCTGCACTAGAATTGTCGGGGAGTGCGGCCCAAAATCGCTTCAATATGCTGATGCAAAAGTTTGTGCAAGTATTTACCACCGCCGAGCATCCCTTAGTGATGTTTTTGGACGATTTGCAGTGGGCGGATTCGGCATCTTTGAAGTTATTACAACTGTTGATGGAGGATAGGGGGCATCTGTTAGTATTGGGTGCTTATCGGGATAATGAGGTGTCACCTGTTCATCCGTTTATGTTGACGGTGGATGAGATTGTGAAGTCTGGGGCAGCGGTGAATACGATTATGCTGCAACCGTTGAGTTTAGCGGCTCTGAATCAGTTGGTAGCAGATACGCTGATTTGCGATTTATCTTTGGCTCAACCTTTGACAGAATTGGTAGCTCAAAAAACCCAAGGAAATCCCTTTTTCTCGACTCAATTTCTCAAGGCGCTGTATGAAGATGGGCTAATTATTTTTGACCCCCCTGTGTCCCCCCTTACTAAGGGGGGAAATAAAGGGGGGTGGCAGTGCGATCTTGCCCAAGCTAGACTTAGCCATGCCTCGGATGTGGTGGAGTTTATGGCGGCGCAATTGCAGAAGTTGCCCAAAGAAACTCAGGATGCCCTCAAACTTGCCGCTTGCATTGGAGCGCAGTTTGATTTAGAGACATTAGCAGTAGTCAGCGAAGAAGTACGCGAACAAACGGCATCAGCGCTGTGGAAAGCCTTGCAAGAAGGACTTATTTTACAGATTGCAGAAGGCTATAACTTCACTCAAGAAGATGCTCAATCGTCTAGTCAGTCTGTTGCTAATCCAACTTATAAGTTCCTACACGATCGCGTCCAGCAAGCGGCTTATTCCCTAATCCCAGACGACAAAAAACAAGCTACTCATCTCACAATTGGACAGTTATTGCTACAAAAATATTCGGATATAGAAAGAGAGGAAAAACTCTTTGATATTGTGGGGCATTTAAATCAAGGAATTGAGTCGATCGATCGATTAAGCGAACGAGAAGCCTTAGCCCAACTTAACTTAGAAGCTGGAGGTAAGGCCAGAAGTTCTACCGCCTACGCTGCGGCAAATATCTATCTGCAAATGGGAATTGAGCTACTGACACCTCAATGCTGGCAAACTCAATATGAATTGACCCTAAATCTCTATGTTGCTGCTGCTGAAATTTCTTATTTGAATGGTGACTTTGATGGTCTGGAACAGAGGGCAGCACTGGTTTTGCAAGAAGCCCAAACAATCTTAGATCGAGTTAAAATTTACGAAATTGAAATTGCCGCTCAGACAGCCCAGAGCAAGGTTTTAGAAACGATCGCAGTAGCAAGAGACGCACTCTTACAATTGGGGATTGAACTCCCTGCCGAACCCGATCAAGCCAAGATTGGCAAAGCGCTACAAGCCCTTGCGGGCCAACTAAGCGGCAGAAAGATTGAGGAACTTGTTGACTTACCTGTGATGACAAATCCACAGACTCAGGCAGCTATGCAACTGTCTGGAATGTTGTTTCCACCCATTTTCCAGGGAATGCCCGGTTTGCTGCCCCTACTGAGCTCCACGATGGTTAGTTTATCGCTCTCTTTTGGGAATGCACCCGCATCGACGGTGGGGTATGCGATTCACGGAATGGTGTTGTGTGCCTTTTTGGGAGAGGTGGAAACGGGCTATGGCTTTGGGCAATTGGCACTCTCATTGCTCGATCGGTTTAATGTGCGAGAATTCAAGTCTATAATTCTGCTTTTGTTTGGTGGCTGGATTCAGCATCATCAAGAAGCTCTCAGGGCAACGATACCGACGCTAAAAGATGGCTATAAGTTGGGCATGGAAACTGGCGACTTTCTATATGCTAGCTACTGCATAAGTATTTACTTTGATGCCAAATTTTTTGGTGGGGTAGAACTAGACAATTGGGAACCAGAACTTGCAAGTTACAGGGCTGTTATGGCGCAGTTGAAACAATATTCTGCTCAGGTTTATTTGGATATGAAGCAGCAGATGGTGTGGAACTTTAGGGAAGTCCCTATTCTGTCGGATTGCTTAATCGGCTCTGCCTACGATGAAACGGTGATGATTCCTAAGCACCATCAGAACAATGACTTGACGGCGATCGCTGCTGTCTACATCTACAAACTGTTGCTTGCTTACTCCTTCGGAAATTACACGGCTGCCCTAGAACATATTACCCAAGCCAAGCCGTATTTGATGGCAGTATCGGGATTTGTTTTTGTTCCCATTTTCCATTTCTATGCAGCCCTGACAAACTTGGCACTTTTCCCCACAGAGTCAGAAATAGAACAAGCTGAAATTCTTATCCAGGTGGAAACTCATCAAAGCACGCTGCAACAGTGGGCACAAAATGCTCCGATGAATTATCTGCATAAATGGCACTTAGTTGAGGCAGAAAAGCAGCGAGTTTTTGGCAATAAAGCCGAGGCGATTGAAATGTACGATCGCGCTATTTCTGGAGCCAAAGAAAACAAATATGTTAATGACGAAGCCCTGGCAAACGAACTAACAGCCAAATTCTACTGGGAATGGGGCAAAACAAAAGTTGCTCAAGCTTACATATTTGAGGCCTATTATTGTTATGTTGAATGGGGAGCAACTGCTAAGGTAACAGATTTAGAAACGCGATATCCCCAATTATTCATTGTAACTCAACCGGGAAAGAAAAAAACTCAAACTACCGTAGCAATGACAACGAATGGTTCGGGGAATCACCTAGATATCAGCGCAGTTATGAAGGCTTCTCAGGCAATTTCCGGCGAAATATTGCTGGATAAACTATTGTCTACCTTGATGAAAATTTTGATTGAGAATGCGGGGGCGCAAAGAGGCTATCTAATTTTGGCAAGTCAGGGAAAGCTGTTAATTGAAGCTGAAGGTAAAATAAATTCCGAACAAGTCACCGTGTTGCAGTCAATCCCCGTTGAGAATTGTCAAGAACTTTCCGAAACGATTATCAATTATGTGGCCCGCACTCAAGAAAGCGTGGTACTAGATGATGCTGTTCGAGAGGGACAATTTACTAACGATCCCTACATCCAAAATCATCAGCCCAAATCAATTCTCTGCGTGCCACTCACTAACCAATCTCAAATCGTCAGTATTGTTTACCTTGAAAATAATCTGACAGCCGGATCTTTTACCCCAGAAAGACTAGAACTATTAAAAGTATTATCTGGACAGGCAGCGATCTCGATTCAAAATTCTAAGCTTTATACAGAAGTCCGCGAGAATGAAAGCAGGCTCGCTCAACTCAACAAAGCTTACGAGCGATTTGTCCCCCATCAATTCCTCCAGTTTTTAGAGAAGTCAAGCATAATTGATGTGGAATTGGGCGACCAAGTTCAGTTGGAAATGTCGGTGCTATTTTCCGATATTCGCGACTTCACCACGCTTTCGGAAACCATGACACCGGAGGACAATTTCAGATTTATTAATTCCTATCTCAGTCGCATGGAACCCGTCATTAATGAAAATCACGGGTTTATTGATAAATATATTGGCGATGCGATTATGGCGCTGTTTAGCGGCGATGCAGATAATGCAGTGAAAGCGGGAATTGCCATGCTCAACCGCCTTATTGAATACAATCAAATTCGTGCTAATTCTGGCTATGCGCCGATTCAGATTGGAATTGGGATTAATACTGGAAGTTTGATGCTGGGAACGGTGGGCGGGCCAAATCGTATGGATGGTACGGTAATCAGCGATGCGGTTAATTTAGCTTCTCGCGTGGAAGGATTGACAAAAAAGTATGGGGTGTCGCTATTAATCACCCAGGAAACTTACTCGCGCTTAGAAAATCCCTCTAAGTACGCAATCCGCACTCTAGATACGGTAAAAGTCAAGGGAAAATCTGAAGCGGTGACTGTTTATGAGGTGTTTGATTGCGATCCTCCTGAAATTAAAGAGGGCAAGTTAGCTACGCTGCAATTGTTTGCCGAAGCTTTGGCGATTTACTCGGAAGGGAAGTTAGCTGAAGCAGGGCGAATGTTTGCAGAGTGTTGTCATCAGAATCAGGGCGAACGCGTCGCTAAAATTTATTGGGAACGCTGCCAGTCTGTATTAGAGACTCGCGCAAAAATAATATATAGCTAGGGACTAGGGACTAGGGGCTAGGGGCTAGGGAAGAATGGGAAATAACTGCGGCAGAGTTTTACATTGATGATTTAAAAGATTAAACTGTAACAAGATTTATATTTGAGCAATGAACGAACCAGATTTACTTATTAATGATGTATTTTTACCGAATAGTCATTCTTTATTTGATAGTCTTATATCCATAATAAATTGGGATGAACGTATACAGGCAAGAAAAACAGCTAGCTTCGGTTCACCATATAACTACTCAAACATTTCTTACGACTCATGCCCAATGCTAGATGAGTTACTTCCTATTATTGATAAGCTTGAAAAACACTTTGGGTTTCGACCGAATAACTGTTTAGTCAATTATTACGCAGATGGTAACTCAACAATGGGATTTCATTCCGACTCAATTGATGAACTCATTGATGATACTGGTATTTCGATTATTTCTTTAGGGGCTGAAAGAATAATTACATTTCAAAACAAACAAGACAAAAGTAATAAATATAGTTACTTACTCAAAAGTGGTTCTCTACTATTTATGTCTCAGAAGACGCAGCGATACTGGAAACATGGAATTCTTAAGCAGTCAGAAACACTTGGTCGTATCAGTCTAACGTTTCGGTTGTTGAAGTAGAAGAAGGTAATAGATAAAATGGCAAATATTAATGACAAGTGGCAAGATGTTCCAGAAGAACTTTATAAGGAATGGGCAACGATTTTTTATGCTTCACAAGAGGGAATTAACCTTTCTGCATCTTGTCCAGTTTGCGGACAAAATACACTTCATTGTTACTACGACCCAATACGGAAACAAGAAATAGTAATTGATTCAAGAAAATATGTGGCTCGTGGAGGGCTTTGGCAATGGTGTAGTTCTTGTTACTGCTATGTTCATGCTTCTGCATCAGTTCCAGAATGGTGGTCTTGCAGCTTAGATATCGATCATGCTAAACTCAGGCACGATCCTGATTTACTTGAAAACACCCTTCAGAAGATGAAATAAACCTTTAAACACCTTTACAGAAGCGTTTGAAGCCTGGAGGACAGCAATATCTTTTCGGTTTGTCAAATGGCTGAACGAAAATTGGGACGTATTCTCCGCTTATAAAGCTAGTCCGAGGCTCTGTTTGGGCAAGAAATTTGTTTAAGTCCCGTTAGGACGTTCTGAATTCATGAAACCATTGATTCTATTCCCTTCTTCCCCTAGCCTAAGCGCCCCTAGTCCCTAGCTATACATGGCACTGCGGCCGCATCCGCATCCACTCATCCCACCCCTTCAGGGGTCGGGATGAGTGGCGAAATGTCTGTAACTAAATAACTAACCACTAACCTAAATTGTTTTCCCAACTCCAAACCGTATTCTGCAACAACATTGCCACAGTCATCGGGCCAACACCTCCCGGTACAGGAGTAATAAATTCTGCCACTGCTTGTACAGAATTGAAGTCAACATCTCCCGTTAAACGGCTAGAACCATCCTCTTTAACAACGCGGTTCATGCCGACATCTACTACTACAGCACCAGGTTTAACCATATTAGCTGTAACTATTTCCGGGCGACCGACAGCAGCAATTAAGATATCTGCTTCGCGGGTGATAGATTCTAGATTTTGCGATCGCGAATGAGCTACAGTCACAGTACAGTCAGCCTCCAACAGCATCAAAGCCATCGGTTTACCCACAAGAATACTGCGACCCAAAACTACAGCCCGTTTTCCCTTCAAATCAATGTCATATTCCTTTAACAATCGCATCACCCCCGCTGGCGTACAACTTCGCAAACCCGCTTCCCCCCTTACCAACCGCCCCAGATTCATCGCGTGAAGCCCGTCAGCATCTTTATCAGGAGCAATTTGGTAAAGTAGGGAAATCGCGTCTAAGTGCGCTGGTAAAGGCAACTGCACTAAAATCCCATCTACTCTCTCATCTTGATTGAGAGTTTGAATCGCTTGTTCGAGTTCAGTCTGAGTTGTGTCAGCCGGAAAGTGCTTCCCAAAGGAAGCAATACCAACTTTGGCACAAGCAAGTTCTTTGTTGCGGACATAAGTAGCACTCGCCGGGTTTTCGCCAACCATCAACACTGCAAGCCCTGGAGGGCGACCTTTTTGGCTTTGTAGGGAATGGACGCGCGAGATTAGCTCTGCTTGAATCTTTTGTGCTAGAGCTTTACCGTCTAAGATGTGGGTAGTTTTGGCATCCATGATCGTAAATTATGGGCTAGGGGCTGACGATTTTAGATTTTAGATGGTCATTATGTCCTTTGTCTGTCCTAAATAAATGTCCTGCTACTGACTTTTGAGCAATGACTACCGCAATCAAACAAATGTGGGTTCAGGCATTCCGTATTAGCCCTCTATCGTTGATACTACTGAGTGGGCTGTTCAGTTGCGGGAATATGGCTAACTCTCGCCTAACTCTGGATTTTAATGCCAACAGCATTGCTGACATTCAACAAAAACGACAACTTGAATCTCAGGTTTACCTGAAGGGTAAAGTAGAAAGCCGCGCTCCTTTTTTGGGGACAGGTGCATATCAACTTCAGGATAATACGGGTAACATTTGGGTTGTGACTAAACAAACTGTACCGCAAACAGGAGAGGAAATTTTCATTAAAGGATTGGTACGCTATAAAGGCATTACGTTTAAGGAATTACCAGCAAAAGATTTAGGTGAGGTTTATATTGAGGAAATCGAACAATTAAAAACCACTCCGCCTAGTGGTTGAAGAAGGAAGAAGGAAGAAGGAAGTAGGAAGAAGGAAGAAGGAAGAAGGAAGAAGGAAGAGGGAAGAAGGAAGAGGGAAGAGGGCTCGCTTAGCGCCCGATTTCAACGTCTTCGAGAATGCCAAGGGCATCGGGGACTAAGACGGCTGCGGAGTAGTAGGCAGTAATTAGGTAGGAAGCGATCGCCTGTTCGCTAATACCCATAAATCTCACCGACAAACTCGGTTGATATTCGTCCGGGATACCCGTTTGGTGTAGTCCGATTACACCCTGATCTTCTTCTCCAGTCCGCAATATCAGAATAGAACTGGTCTGGTTCTTAGTAATTGGAATCTTATTACAGGGAAGAATGGGTACATTGCGCCAAGTAATTACCTTACTTCCATTCAGATCGATGCTTTCCGTTGAGATACCCAGACGGTTGCACTCCCGACTAAAAGCCGCAATAGTTTTAGGATGAGCTAGGAAAAACTTCGACTTCCGACGACGGGTAATCAATTCATCCAGATCGTCAGGGGTAGGGGGGCCGCTGCGGGTGTAGATCCGCTGTTTCAGGTCAGCATTGTGTAGCAACCCAAATTCACGATTATTGATCAAGTCGTATTCTTGCCGTTCCCGCAATGCCTCAATCGTCAGCCGCAGTTGTTGTTCCGTCTGATTCATTGGTTCGTTATACAGATCGGAAACGCGAGTATTGATTCGCAATACAGTTTGAGCAATGCTTAACGGATATTCGCGGGGGGAGAGTTCGTAATCTACAAAAGTCCCTGGTAACTGGGTTTCCCCAACATGACTCGCAGACAAGGCGATCGCAGCTTCCCCATACTTATTCTGTGGTTGTTGGGCGCTAATCCTCACCTGTTCAAGGTGAGCCTGCAATGCCTCTGACTGGTTGAGCACTTCCCGGAATGCTTGTTGCGGTAGCGCCAATACCGTGCATCGGGTGACAGCCTTGATTGTGAACTTCCAAGTGCTTTCTGGCTGCACCAACTCGCGATCGCCGAAATGGTCGCCATCCGCCAGCCTATCCAGCAGAGCTTCCTCGCCATACTTGCCAGCAACAGTTTTATTAACTTTGCCATGAGCGATCGAGAACAAGCGATCGGCTCTCTGACCTGACTGTACGATGATATCACCAGGCGCAAACTCCTGTTGTACAAACCTACTCGCCAAGGCGCTCAACACCCCAGTGTCGTTAAACCCTCGCAGCAATGGCAACTGACAAAGTTCTTGGGGAATTACTTCAACTACCGTTCCGGTGTTGGCGAAAGTTAGCCTGCTATCAGCCACCATATAATTTAACCGACGGTTCAACCGATAAGTGCCACCCTTTGTCTGCACCCAAGGCAACATCTTCAACAACCACCGAGGCGTAATTTCCTGCATTTGCGGTGCAGATTTGGTTGTTGTTGCCAAATTTCTGGCGGCGGCTGTACCCAAACTCAGTTGGGGTTGCTGACCTTCAACATCTAAACCGCGATCGTTAGAATACGTCATTACCTCATCCTCTGGTTACTAACAAAAGTGCAGTGCCTACTCAAAGAGTTAAGAGGTTAAAGCAATAACAGCTAGGACTTACGCAAAATTATCCGTAACGCCGCCTTCTAGGCGGTAAGATACCGCCTAGAAGGCGGCGTTACGTGAGTCCTACGTAAATCTTGCTTTAACCTCTCAGGAATGTTTAGCGCCCGATTTCGACATCTTCCAGAATACCGAGTGCGTCTGGGACTAGCACGGCTGCGGAGTAGTAAGCAGTAATCAAGTAGGAGATGATCGCTTTTTCGCTGATGCCCATAAAGCGGACAGACAAGCTAGGTTGGTATTCATCGGGAATACCAGTTTGATGTAAACCAATCACCCCTTGTTTTTCCAAACCAGTGCGGAGTAAGAGAATGGAACTGGTGCGGGTATTGCTGATGGGAATTTTATTGCAGGGGAATATGGGTACGCCGCGCCAAGCCGTCACTTGAGCGCCGTTCATATCTATGCTGGTTGGATAGACACCCAAGCTGTTACACTCGCGACCGAAGGCAGCGATCGTGCGGGGGTGAGCTAAGAAGAATGCCGGCTCTTTCCATACCGTTGCTAGCAATTCGTCTAGGTCGTCGGGGGTAGGTGTCCCGCTACGGCTGTGGATGCGTTGTGTGAGGTCGGCGTTGTGCAGTAACCCAAATTCCCGGTTGTTGATCAACTCGTGTTCTTGACGTTCCCGTAATGCTTCGACTGTCAGCCGCAATTGTTGTTCGGTCTGATTCATCGGTTCGTTGTAGAGATCCGCTACGCGGGTGCTTACTCGCAACACCGTTTGAGCGATGCTCAACTCATATTCGCGAGGGGAAAGGTCGTAATCAACGAAGGTTCCTGCCAAGGGGGTCTCTTCAGGATGACCCGTTGCTACCTCAATGGAGGCTTCACCTTGGGCCGTTTGTGGCTGTCTGAGGCGATCGCGGAACTTCTCAACATGAGTTCTCAATTCCTCAGACTGACTAAGCAACTGCTCAAATACCTGTTGGGGCAGCGACAACACGATGGTTCTGGTAATAGCCTTGAGCGTGTACTGCCAGGTGTCCTCGGACTCCACCACAGTTTCATCGCCGAAATGGTCGCCGTCGGCGAGCACATCTAATATGATTTCCTCGCCATACTTACCAGCACTAATTTTGTTTACCTTGCCATGAGCAATTAGGATCACGCGATCGGCAGATTGACCAAACTCAACGATCATGTCGCCAGCGGCGTACTCTTGCTGCACAAACTGGTTTGCCAATGCAGTCAACACATCAATGTTGTCAAACCCTCTCAGCAAGGGTAACTCAGTAAGTTCGTGGGGAATCACCCGCACCGTCGCGCCAGTGTTGGTGAAAGTGACTTTTCCATCACCTACGGTATAACTCAACCGACGGTTGACGCGATACACACCACCCTTGGTCTGTACCCAAGGCAATAACTTCAACAACCACCGAGATGTAATTTCCTGCATCTGGGGTGCAGATTTGGTGGTTGTTGCCAAATTTCTGGCGGCGGATGTCCCCAAACTTAATTGGGGTTGTTGACCTTCAACATTTGCACCCGGATCGTTAGAATATGTCACAAATTAATCCTCTATTTTCTAGTTACTAACAAAAGATTACATCGGTCTTACTTAACCGATTGCAGACAAAAGAACCCACAACATAAAAACTTATTTTCCTACCAAACGGTCGGAATTGTTCAATGGCATCTTACCAGAAAAACTGCTGGCACCAACTAAAGATGTGAGCCGTGCAGCCGAGGTGCCAAATCCTGTGGGGCCGTTGAGCAGCCGCACAATTGGAGAAGCACTATTACGCAATTCAAATTCTTTATAACGGTCTACCGTTATATGCCATTTGAGTACGCCGCACATCCAATTTTCTAGTTTCTCAATGTATCCCAGTAATTTCTCGCGGGTACTTTCATCCAGATTGAAATCGTCGAATAGGGCAGGTAACTCAGTATCAACAATGTGTTGAAACTGTTGCGCCCGCGCGGTCATCAAATTGTTTACTACCTCGACAGCTTGGGGTAGATCGCAGTTGAGGAAATTCTGCACCACCAGTACGAGGTTATGGATTTCGCCCTCGAATTCGATTTCTTTCTGGTAGGAGAAGATATCGTTAGTAAAACAGGCAAAATCGGCGGCAGAATTTTCTAGCGATCGCATTGACCTACTGTAGTAAATCTCCATCGGAATCTCGCCGCCCTGGGCTAGTCGAGACAGGCTCATTGTCAAATCCGAGCCAAAGGTCTTCCGACGCATTTCGATATAATCTATCGGGTCAGGAATCCGATTTTGAATTTGGTTGGCCAGTTCCCACACCCAACTATCAGTCATGTCCTGAATCGCGCGGCGGAACTCAGTCCGCGCGGTGAGGGACATGGGGCCAGCAGTGCGAGACCAAATATCTGCCAAGCCCCGTTCCACCGGATTAGTCGGTATAGCGGGGGGTGTGGAGTCATCGAGAGGCATGAAGGCCGACATTCGGGCGTTGAACACTTTCGCACCAACTATGTCCCGGTTATTCCCGTAGATTGCTGGGAAGTAATCGTCAGCGTATGTTCCCCACACCAGCCAGCACGCTGTCAGATTTAGCTCATCCTCAGACCCCTTCGGATGGATCAACGCACCGCATAGGGCGACATCGGCAACATCAAACTTGTGGTCGTTCCAGATGAAGGCATCAGGAATGCCCGGTAGGGATTCTAGCATCCCCATTTGCCGCGCCCATTCCTTAGAATGCTTCCGCGCAGCATCCAGATTGGGATTCAAGCTGGTAGAGAAGGGCATATAAAACTTTGGCAGTTTCACTGGCCCTACAGCCTGGTATGGAACGTGAGTAAAGCTCTTGAACCTTCCCAAACCCAAGGTGGTGTATAACGATTCAATCCGTGCAGCCGATGTGCCTAGCCCAGTGGGCCCGCCCGGAAATAGCGGCGGTTTCTGAGAATTGTCCGCTTCTTTGTTCATGTAGCGGCTAGACCTCATGTGCCACTCGTGACCGCCCGATTGCCAGTCTTGAAGTCCTTTGATGTAAAGGAGAACGCTCACACGAGCCGCTGGGTCTAGTCCGTGCTCCTCAAAGAGGGGAGGCAATTCAGTAACAGCAGTGTTATCGAACTGGTATAACCGCGAGGTGAGCAGTTCGTTGGTGAGGTTGGCTGCTTCTTGGGTGCTCACATTCAGGAAGCGCTCTAAAACCAAAATACAGTTGGCGTTCTCGCCTTCATCTTCGACTTCTCTCTGGTAGGAGAAAAGGTCGTTGCGAAGGTGAACTCCATCGGCAAATGTGTCTTTGAGTACCCGCATTGGGCGAGTTGCAGCAATTTGGGCTGGAACCTCTACAAAGGCGGCGTGTTCGACGAGATCCGCTGACCAAGGTGCGCCGCCAACCTTACGGCGCATCTCGATGTACTCGATGGGATTGGCGACCCGATTTTGGTTAATATTGGCGAGTTCCCACAGAGACTCTTCGAGAAGGTTCTTGGTACTCTGGAAGAACCGCAGCCGCCAGTCCACAGACTTAGTAAAGGCGGTGCGAGACCACAGGTCAGCTAAGCCGCGCTCTACTGGATTGGTGGGTACGGAAGGGGTATCGGTGGGGTGTATCGGCATAAATGCGGGCAGTCGGTGGAGATACTCCTTTGCCCCAGTCATGTCTTGGGTACGCTTGTAAATTTCAAGGAAGTGATCGTCGAAGAAGAATACCCAAACATACCAATCGGTTACTAGGTCAAGTTCTGCGCCCGGTGCATCTGGATGGGTGTAGGAGCAAAGCAAGGCATAGTCGTGGGCATCGAATGTACGTTCGTCCCAAATAGGTTCGTCTTGGGATTTTTCTTCTGAGCCAAGTATCCCCATCTCGTAGGCCCAGGCCTTGGAATGCACTCGCGCGGTTTCCAGGTTTGGGTTCAGCCGCGCCGGCCAAGGCATATAAAAATCCGGCAGTTTAAAGGGTTGCATAATCTGCACGTAACCTTCTATCGGGTCGTCGTTGCTGTTTTTTGGGTTCAACCATAGTTAACTATAGTAATTGTCAAAAATATGTTCTCTGTTACATTTTTTAATGCTTGGGGATGTTATCGCAAATCTGGCTTAAACTAAGAACCAACAATGATAAAGAACCAAGTTGAAGTTGCGATCGCGATTTTGTACAGGGATGGCAAACTTCTGTTGCAGTTACGAGATGATATTCCCGGAATTGCTTACCCTGGATGCTGGGCTCTATTTGGCGGACATATCGAACCAGGAGAAACCCCGGAAATTGCCCTAAGACGGGAATTACAAGAGGAAATAGGTTATGATATTCCTTCTGCTTCCAAGTTTGGCTGCTACACAGATGTAACTGTTATCCGCCATGTTTTCTATGCACAACTTACTGTAGATGTCAAGGACTTAGAGTTAAAAGAAGGTTGGGATATGGGATTGTTAACGCCTGACGAAATTAGGGTAGGTAGCCATTTTTCAGAGAAAGCGGGAATGGTGCGATCGCTTGGAAATCCTCACCAGCGTATCCTATTAGATTTTATCGAGAAAAAACCAATAGATTTGTAGATTAGCACTTTAAGTATAGAGTTTTATTTTTTAGGACTTGCGCTCACATTAAGGTCGCCCTCGCTCGCCGTGTTATAACCGCTCAAAGAGCAGTTTCTTTATCGCCCTGTCAGCGGCGTTACAGCAGCATAAGCGTGAGTAAATTTTATGTTATTTTGTAAGGATTACCTTTGACGCTTATAATATCATAGTTGCACAATTATCAAATATGTCAACTATTAAAAAAAGTTCGTTTACGAGAATCTTAGGAAAATTCCCCCTCCAAGTTATTCTGATTGTTCCGTTTGTAGTCCAGATTGTTAGCTTTGTGGGGTTGGTTGGTTATCTTTCATTTAGAAATGGACAAAAAGCAATCAACGATCTGGCATCTCAGTTACAAAACGAAGTCAGTTTACGTACTATTGAGCATCTTGACAGGCTGTTAGCCACTCCGCCTCAAATCAATCAAATCAATGTTGATGCCTATGAATTAGGGAATCTGAACTTGCAAAATCTCGATGGCATCGGTCGTTATTTTTATAAGCAAATGCAGGTTTTCAAGAATCTTGGTTATATGAACTTTGCGGATATAACAGGTGGATTTGTTGGTATTGGCCGCGAGGATGATGGTACTTTATATCTTGAATTAATACGCCCTGGCGATCCGCGTAAATATAAGCGATATGCGTTGGATAATCAGGGTAAACCTATTCGCGTGATTGCGACGGAAGAATATGATTACAACAATGAAGGTTGGTATACTAATGCGGTAAAAGCGGGTAAACCTATCTGGAGTGAAATCTATAACTGGGACGATAGACCAGAAATTGTTTCCATTTCTTCTAGTTATCCAGTCTATGACCAAAACCGCAAACTGGTATGTGTCATGGGCATTGATTTGATTCTTACACAGATTAATAGTTTTCTGGAAAGTTTGAAGGTGAGTCCAGCAGGCAGAGTTTTTATTTTCGAGCGTTCCGGGTTATTTGTGGCTACTTCTAGCAAGGAAACACTGTATAGAATGAACAATAAGAAAGCCGAACGCCTCAAAATAGTTGAAAGTAAAGATCCACTAATTCAAGCAACTGCTCAAAACTTAGTCAAGCGTTTTGATGATTTCAGCCAGATCGCCACCGATCGGCGGTTTGATTTCAACTTGACTAACGATCGTGCCTTCGTTCAAGTCATTCCTTGGCGAGATAAATTGGGTTTAGATTGGCTAATTGTAGTAGTTATCCCGGAATCGGATTTCATGGGGCAAATTAATGCTAATACCCGCACTACTATTTTGTTGAATATGGCGGCCTTGGTAATCGCTATTGTCGTTGGTATTCTTACTACTGAACCACTGAAGTTGGTAATTTCAGAGGCGAATCAAGTGGTTCTTAAAATTACTTTATCTACTACCCAAATTGCTGACGCTAGTAAACAATTAGAAGGGATTGTGACGGCGCAAGCTGCTTCAACTACTGAAGTGAATTCCACCGCCCAAGAGATTGCAGATACTTCTGGGAAGTTAGTAAAGAAGGTGGAAAATATTGTTCAGAAAGTCCAAGCGACTGCTAAATTAAGTAGTAATAGTCAAACAAGCTTGATGGAGATGTCAATAGCGATGAGTCAATTGGCTCAATCTACAAAGTTGATTTCTGCAAGGCTGGGAGTTATGCTGGAAAAAGCTAATAATATCAATAGCGTGGTGAAGATAATTGCTAATTTGGCGGATGTTATGCAGTTGATCTCACTGAATGCAACTATTGAAGCTGAGAAGGCGGCACAAAATGGGCTGGGTTTTTCAGTTGTTGCTAAAGAAATTACCCGAATTGCCGATAAAATGGGTTTCGCCAGTGTGGAAATTCAATTGATGGTTAAAGAGATTCAATCTTCTGTTTCTGATGGTGTCATAGAAATGCGTAAGTTTAGCAAAGAAGTTAGCAATCATTTAGAACAGGTTGGTAAAATTGCTGGGGAAGTTAATTTGGTGATCGAGCAAGTACAGAATATTACACCAAGTTTTGAGGAAGTTAGTGATAGCATGGAGCAACAATTTGAGGGTGCTGGGCAAATTAGTCTGTCGATAGCTCATTTAAGTGAATCATCAAAGCAAATTGTTCAATCCTTAACGGAAACTAATCAGGTTCTCGATCAATTGGATGATACGGCACAAATTCTACGGGGGATTATATCAAGTTCGGTGAAAATGTTGTAGATTTATGGTTAAGTAAAGTTACCAAATTGTTGCTAAATCTAAACTAAATTCTGGCAAAACCTCTTCTCCTGAAACTGTAGCCGGATTTTCGAGAATTTCTGGCTCTTGGTTGGGTCGATAAATTTCTACTTGTCGCTTTTTGCGGTTAATTATCCAGCCCAATTGTGCGCCATTTTCTATGTATTCTCTCAGTTTTTCGCGTGTTTTTGCTAAAGTATCGCTGGGGGACATTAACTCAACGACAAAATCAGGGCACAGTGGCGCAAATGAATTTTGTTCTTCTGGCGTTAATGCTTCCCATCGCTCTAGTTTCACCCAGGAGGCATCAGGCGATCGCTCTGCACCGTTTGGTAGTCTGAAACAAGAACTTGAGTCAAAAACTTTGCCTAAGTTATTCTGGCGGCTCCAGGCTTTTACCTGATAATTAAGGTCAGCATTTCTTTCGCCAGTTATACTTCCTGTTGGTGGCATGATAATTAGTTCTCCCTTGGCGGTACGCTCAAATCTCAAATCGCTGTTTTCATGGCAGAGGTTCCAAAATTGTTCTTCTGTTAAGTCGATTTTCAGTTCTAGCCTTGGGGGTAAAAAGATTGTGTGTGGTTCCATGATCTTTTTTGTTACCGCAGATAAAAGCAGATGGCAGTGAAGGCTAAGATTATATCATAATTTTAGCCTCCGGGCAAGATATCATTTCATTCTTTCTTTCAGCGCATCTCGCGCTTGTTCTCTGTCGTCGAAATGGATTTTTTCTGTGCCGAGAATTTGATAATCTTCGTGACCTTTCCCTGCAATTAATACGCCATCTCCAGGTTTGGCTTCGAGAATAGCTGTGTGAATTGCTTGAGCGCGATCGCCAATAACTATTGGCTTAACTTCGGGGGCTATTCCTGTCAAAACATCTTGCAAAATTCTCTCTGGGTCTTCAGTGCGGGGATTGTCAGAGGTGACAACAGTTACATCTGCCAATTCTGCTACTATTTTACCCATTTTCGGGCGCTTGGTACGATCGCGATCGCCACCGCATCCAAACACGCAAATCATCCGCCCCGGAATAAACGGCCGAGATGCCTTCAGCAAGTTTTCTAAGCTGTCGGGAGTATGGGCATAATCTACAATCACGCTAATATCTTGATCGGGGCTAATTTGTACCTTTTCTACCCGCCCTGGTACGCCTGGAAATTCTGGTAAATTGAGTACAATCGCGCTCAAATCTAAACCTAAATGTAAACCCGCACCGACAGCAGCCAGTAAATTTGATAAGTTATACTGACCTACCAATGGCAAGTAAAAATCAGCCTCACCCTTGGGAGTATGCAGTATTCCTTTCACACCATTGGGCTCATATTTTAAGTCAGAAGCCCATAAATCTGCTTTACTATCGTTAGTGCTGTAACTCCAAACTTGTTCTGAGTTTAATGTGTCAATAATCCGCCGCCCGTAGACATCATCAGCGTTGACAATAGCGCGACCTTTGAGATAATTGGAACTAAACAACAGGGCTTTAGCATTAAAGTAATCCTCCATATCGCGGTGATAGTCAAGGTGATCTTGAGTTAAATTTGTAAACACCGCCACCTCAAAGGGACAACCAAGCACTCGACTTTGTGCTAAAGCATGAGAACTAACTTCCATTATCCCGAACTTAGAGCCAGCTTCTACTGATTCTGCTAGCTGTTTTTGCAGTTCAACGGCAAAAGGAGTAGTATGAATTGCTGTTTCTTGAAATCCCGGCCAACGGGTGTAAAGCGTGCCGAAAAGTGCGACTGGTAACTCCGTTTTGCTAAGTAAATATTCGATTAAATGAGTAGTTGTAGTTTTGCCATTAGTACCAGTAACGCCAACAAGTTTGAGTTTATTTCCAGGGTAGCCATAAAAAGCAGTAGCTATGTGGGCGCAAGCTTGTGTCATGTCGGCGACGGGGATAATACAAGGAACCTCCTCCTCACTCCCCCGCTCCGCCGCTTTCTCTGCTGCTTGAGGGGAAACTACGGCGGCGATCGCACCAGCGGCGATCGCACCTTGCCAAAAATCTCCTCCGTCTACCCGTGTCCCTGGCATTCCTAAAAATAAATCCCCCGGTTGACAAGCATGGGAATTAGTCGCCAAACCCTTTACCTCGGAGTCGAGAGCGGGATGAGAGATAGAAAGGGAAATATTCGGAACTGTTGCTAATAATTCTTTAAGTTTCATAAGTCAAAAACTCCTCACATCTGGATATTGCGTTTATTCTGCATCGGGAATGTGTAAATATTTCTGTAACATTTGTTCCAATTGCGCGACACTGCAACGGGGGGAAAGCCGAGGTAACAGTTGTTCTGGGATAGATGCAGCTTCGCCTGTGGAATGTGTATGCGAAGGCTGAGCTCTAAATAGGAGTGGGATTTCGTACTGGTAAGCTTGAAACCAATCTTCGCGGGTAGTGATATCCCGAACTTCTAGTTCAAATTTCAGGTTTTGAATTTGTTCTAGTTTTTCTTGCAACCCTTCGCATAAATGGCAACCAGGTTTGCTGTACAAAATTAATCGCATAAGAAGGAAGGAGAAAGGATTGAGTTATACCAAATCAGGCTTAAATACCCCTTTATTATTTAGTCCGCGTAGGCGGACTTCGTTTGTGTAGTAGCGATTTCAATCGCCAAACGATCGAGAGGATATCAAACTAACGTTGAAGTTGTTTAAGTATTTCTTGGACTTGTTTGTAATCAAACATTCTCTCCTGTTCCTGATAGAGTTTTGCAGCTTGTTCCAAATCTGCGATCGCTCCGGGTTTATCTCCCAAAGCAGAACGAGCAAGCCCCCTGTCTTCATAGCCCCCAGCATACCCAGGATCGATTTCCAGGGCGCGATCGCAGTCCTCAAGAGCTTTTTTGTCTCCCAACCCAGCGCGGGTATAGCATCGGCTGGCGTAGGAATAAGCACTATCAGGATAGAGACGAATTGACTCGTTGCAATCTGCGAGCGCTCCCTGGTAGTCTCCCAGTCCACGAGCGCGAGCGTAGCACCGATTGTTGTAAGCCATAAAATTTGTGGGATCGAGCTTAATCAACTGGTTGTAATCTTCAATTGCTCCCTGATAATCTTTGATAATGCCACGAATCAGGCCTCGTTTAAGGTAAGCGGTAGAATCGTTGGGATCGAGCTTAATCACCTGGTTATAATCCTCAATTGCGGCCTGATGTTCTTCCAATTGAGAGCGGAGATCCCCCCGAAACTCATAGACTAGAATATTGTTGGGATCGAGTTTAATCACCTGGTTGTAATCTTCAATTGCCCCTTGATAATCTTTGAGTTGCTGGCGGCTCATCCCCCGAAATAAGTAGGCAACGGCATCAGTGGGTTCGAGCCGAATCACTTGGTTTAAATCCTCAATCGCACCTTGGTAGTCTTCCTTAAAGAATCTCTCAACCCCCCTTTGTCGGTAGCCGTCAATATCCAGCAGCTCGATATCTTTGCGTGCGGCTTGCAGAGTTGCTCCCGCAAGTTGATGATTTGATAACAGAGGTGCGATCGCTAATTTACTATTAGCATGAGCCGGAACTACGACCCCCAGAAAAACAAACAGAGCAACTGTTCCCAAAATTTGGTTGAGTTTTCGTCGCCGGGGAAGTTGGAACCATTGGCAATTGAGCTTTGAGGTGCTGGTGGTAAAGTTGTATCGGCTGGTGCGCGATCGCGAATTAACGGCTAGAATTTTTACTTTCATCTTTTTTATGCGCCACTCGCTACTAAACCAACGGGTCGCAGTTCCGATATTGTAGAAATACAGACTGATTAAATTTCAACATAATGACTCAATCTACAGCATCTCCAATCTCAGTTGCCAACATTGACCTAGACGAACTGAACCAAAAGTTTAATTTAGCCCATCCCAGAGAAATTCTGGCTTGGTGCGTTGAGAATGTCCCCACAGGATTAGTGCAAACTAGCGCCTTCAATGTCGATGACATGGTAATCACGGATATTCTCTACCGCGAACTTAAGCCACAAGTTCCAGTACCGGTCATGTTTTTAGAGACTTTGCACCACTTCCCCCAAACTTTGGAGTTAGTCGCAAAAGCCAAAGCAGCCTACAACTTGAATCTCCAAATTTACCAGAATCTAGATGTGAACTCCCGCGAAGCTTTCGCTGCTAAATATGGCGAAGCTCTTTGGGACAGCGATATTGCACAATTCCACCATCTCACTAAAATTGAACCTCTGCAACGAGGTCTCAATGAATTGAATACTGTCGCCTGGATTACCGGCCGCAGGCGCGATCAAGCAGTTACTCGTGCTGATATGCCCGTGTTTGAAGTTGACTCCCTCAATCGCCTTAAAGTTAATCCTATAGCGTCTTGGACGCGCAAGGAAACTTGGGCTTATGTGATGGAACATGGCGTGATTTATAATCCTCTCCACGACCAAGGCTATCTCAGCATTGGTGATGAACCAATTACAACGCCTGTAGCAGAGGGTGAAGATGAACGCGCTGGCCGCTGGCGTGGTACTGGTAAAACTGAATGCGGTATTCACATTTAACCTTTGATTAATCTTTGGTCAAAAGTCCTTTGCGATCGCGCCGAATCGCAAAGGACTTTTAGCTTAAACATTACTTACGCAAAAGATCCGTAACGCCGCCTTCTAGGCGGTTCCTTTACCGCCCAGAGGGCGGCGTTACTAAATTCTCTAAGAAAATAAGGGAGTTAAATATGGAATACACCGAATATATCGAATCAAAGCGAAAAGCCGCAAAGAAAATCAGTGCCGACATTCGAGAACGCTGGAACAACCGCATCGTTACTAGAGGATTACACCTATTAGGAGAACAAGGCGCTTTGCAGTATTTAGCCGATTATGGACGCGGAATAGGTACTGCGAAAGTTGTTAGTTTTGCACTATGTGCAGAATCCGAAGGATACCCAGAGATGGCGGCTGGATTTTGGCAGAAAGCATTTGAGTTGGAGACAGGACAAAAAGCGCTTGTTTCTAATTTGGAAAATAGTTCTGCTTCCAACATTACTAAAAAACCTAAATCTACAACACACCAAAAAATTGTCAACAATATTGATATTATACCAGAATTACCTCCACATTTACAACCCGGAAGAATTGTCACAATGCAGGCAGTGGATGCACCCAGCGAACGCTCTTATTATATAGAAAATTCGGACTATTGGGGTCAGCCAAAACGCGATGGTAATCGAGTAGTTGTAATTGCCACTAAAGATAAAATTTACTATCAATCCCGTTCTACTCGATTGCGCCAACAGCCATCAATTGAAATTGAGGTTAGATTGCTTGAAGCGGCAACTAAACTAGGGACGTTTGTTTTAGATGGCGAATTATATTATAAAAGCTGTACTGGAAGCGAACACCGGACAGGTTCTCAGGCTGCAACTGTCAATATTGAAAGCGGTTTTCCTACTGTTCAACCGCAAGTAGTATATGGCATTTTCAAATCTCTTTTCTTTAAGGGAAACGATCTAACTCAGGTTGCAGAATCAGAACGAATTGCAGCAGGAGTTGTCATTGGAGAATTGCTGGCTGCTAATTCCCAAGAATTTGAAATTATACCGACTTTTCGCACCTTAGAAGAGAAAGCTTTACTGGCACATCAGCAGGAAACAGAGAACAGAGAAGGAGAAATTTGGATTCTACATAACTGCCGCTATGTGGGAGGAAAAGATGTCCGTACCTTCCCAATGGTGAGAACTAAATACTGTCTTGAACTCGATTTATTAATTGTAGGGTTAACTTTAACAAAGGTTGTAGGGCGACCATTTAGCGCAATTGAAGTTGCACGAGAAATTGATGGTAAATTAGTCCCTATGGGAACAGTTGGGACGGGTTTTAGCATGGAAGAAATGGTAGAAATTTCGCGACGCTATGCTGCTAATCCTAATGGTGTTAAAATAAAAGTGCGATCGCAAGGCTTGACAGAAAGCGGACTACTTTGGCACGCTCGATTTCTTGAGTTTAGTTCATAAACGTGCTTGTGACAATATCCGTAACGCCGCCATCCTGGCGGTAGTTTAAATCCTAAGTCAATGTAAAATGACTAAAATTATTCGTAACGCCGCCATCTTGGCGGTGAGTTAACCGCCAAGATGGCGGCGTTACAG
>NZ_JARFTR010000271.1 GCF_029167235.1 Kamptonema sp. UHCC 0994
AAACTCCTTGTAACGCCGCCCTCTGGGCGGTAAACATACCGCCCAGAGGGCGGCGTTACGTGATTCGTGCGTAAGTCCTGTTGTATAGCAACAGCCAAGGAGGCTAGGACATTCTGAATTCATGAAACCGTTCGGCTGAGCGCTCACGGCGAAGCAATTGATTCTATTCCCTTCTCCCCTTCTCCCCTTCTCCCCTTCTTCCCTTCTTCCCTTCTTCCCTTCTTCCCCTAGCCCCTAGCCCCTAGCCCCTAGCCCCTAGCTATAATTGTCTATCTACCTGCTAATGCAGACCCCGCCTACAGACACCCGGCATCGTTCCCTGGGGTCTTCCGCCGTAACAGAGTCTAAATCTTTAGTGCGAGAATTGTAATTATAATCCCCAGCAGGGATCGCACGAGTCGGTTGAGCGCAATGGGTGGACTCGTCACGATCTTCACTAAACGTTACCCTGACCATAGTACGCCTCAAACGGCAGTCCAAAGGTCGCAGTCCAAACTCATCTTCTAGAAACTTTTCTCTGTCATCGCGACTGTTATCTCCCCGATTGTTCCGGCTATTTCTAGTATCGCGATCGCGATCGCCATCAATACCCGAAACTTCTAATGTATATCTACTATTACGGGAAGCATCTTTAGCTAATACCAGTAGTTTATAATCGCCAGATCTGGGTATGCGATAGGTAAAAGAATTCTCTTGGGAATAAGCCAATTGTTTGTTACTATCTGCATGAAACAGAACTAACACCGGAGAAAATCCACCTCTGTCCATATCTAAATTAATTTCAATTTCATCTCCGGCCTCAGCGCTAAAAGTGTACTCTTGACCGCGCAATTGCTCTAAAGGAGTGCCGGGACTCCACATATTCCGAAAGCGGTAGGTAGGAGAGTTGCTGCGAATTACGCCATCGATAGGATCGTTATTCCGCACTTCTTCGGCCCCAGCGCTTGAGGAAATGCCTGTTAGCGCCATGCCTGCAATTAATACGCTTGCAGCAATACTACTGAAAAATTTACGTCCGTTCATAGAGCCTCCAAACAGGGAAAATCTCTGCCTTTTATTCGCCTGCATCTCAATTTATAATCTAGTTTCAGTCTAATTTAGTTACTACAGTGTTTACCTCCCTCAACCGGGCTATTTACGCAATGAAAATTAGAGAAGTAAAGTTATAATTTCTAGCCATAATTTGGTCGGTGGGCGCTGCCATAATACCAAATCCGGGTTAGTCATCCCCTTTATTAGTAATTCTGTCGTCATTGCGAGCCAAGCGCAGCGCGTCAAGCGAAGCGCAGTTGCGAGGAACGAAGCAAGCCCGAAGCAATCGCAGAGACTAGGCGATTGCTTCGCTTGGCTCGCAATGACAATCAAGGGGGTAGTAAACCCGGATTTGGTATAATTTATCTCCGCAGCGATTGATATTATTCATTGGCAACGCCCACCCTACGTTCAATTCTAGCCGCAACTTAAAACTCCAGAGTCAGCGTCAAGCTGAGCGGGTATTCCCACAGGTAGAGCAGCATTGGGGCCATCGTGGCCGAAGGGTAGGTTAGAGACAATAGGAATATTTAAGTCCGCAAGGCGATCGCGCAATACTTCTTCAACGGTAAAACTAAGAATATCAGGAGTTGCCTCACAGCGGCTAAATCGCCCTAAA
Organism: Kamptonema sp. UHCC 0994; assembly: GCF_029167235.1. Taxonomy (GTDB): domain Bacteria; phylum Cyanobacteriota; class Cyanobacteriia; order Cyanobacteriales; family Microcoleaceae; genus Kamptonema. Next base: position 1,652 of record NZ_JARFTR010000271.1, read on the forward strand.
GCAATACCTCGAACACCTGAAAAAGCCCCCATCATCCGCCACTGAGTCAACATCCGATCGATCCGGTAAGGGGCCTCAGTAACATCTTCAAAAGCGAGAATTACATTGGTTAAATCCGGTTGATAGGGAGTTCCCAATAGGTGAGTCGCAACAGTAAGATTTGCCGGCAATAGCACGCCTGTCGCTCGTCCGCCGCCCCAACCTTTACCCTGTAAAGGTTTTAAAGCTCTGCCTTCCACTAAGTCAAACAATCGCTCAATAGACCAGTCTGGCTCAGAGGCCAAAGTTGTCAACAGCGGGCCATGAACTCCCCAAATGCCAAGATGAGCGTGATTCCAAAGTAAAGCCGTAATGTCAGAAAAGCCTATCAACCATTTGGTAGTTGGTAATTGGTAATTGGTAATTGGTAATTGGTAATTGGTAATTGGTAGTTGGTAATTGGTAGTTGGTAATTGCTCACCATCTCCCCGTCTCTCCTGCTCCCCTGCTCCCCATCTCCCCATCTCCAATAAGCGAGTGCTGCCATAACCGCCTCTAGCACAAAGAATTGCACGACATTCTGAATCTTTGAGAGCATCAGTAAGTTGGCGGAGGCGGGTGTCATCGGTGCCGGCTAAATAACCCCAGCGGGAGTCGAAACCGGGGGTAAGTTCAACTCTATAGCCGCGCGATCGCCAAATTTCAACACCTTTATCAAAAGCTTCAAATTCTCGCAAACAACCACTCGGAGCAATTACCCGCAATAAATCTCCCTCTTGCAGCCATTTTCTTTCACTCATATAGCAATTTTCAAGTAGGTACTACATTTAATTAGCAATTAGGACTTTATTAACTGTTATACCAATTATGCAAAGTAATTAACGTAACGCCGCCTTCTAGGCGGTAAAGAAACCGCCTAGAAGGCGGCGTTACAGATACTTTTGCGTAAGTCCTGCATTAGCAATTAGCAATTAGCCATTAGCCATTCCTACAAAGATTGCCATATATCAAGGCAAAGTTAGAATTTCAACACCAGATGCAGTAACAGCTACAGTATGCTCAAATTGAGCGGTAAGTTTACCATCTTGGGTGACAGCAGTCCAACCGTCATCAAGGATCTCAACTTCCCAAGTACCCTCATTAATCATCGGCTCAATCGTAAATACCATCCCTTGTCTGAGACGTTTACCTGTCCCCCGTTTGCCATAGTGTAAAATTTCTGGCACAGTGTGGAAAATGCGATGAATTCCGTGCCCTGCGAAATTCTGCACTACAGAAAATCCTTCAGCTTCAGCATATTCTTGGATAGCTGCGCCTATGTCACCGATGCGAGCTCCTGGCTTCACTTCCGCAATTCCTCTTCTGAGACATTCCTCTGTTACTTCTACCAGTTTCTTTGTTTTCGGTGCAGGTGTTCCTACAAAAAAAGTTTTAGAAGTATCACCATGAAAACCTTCAACAATTGGCGTTACATCGATATTGATAATATCGCCTTCTTTGAGAATTTGTTTAGAATTGGGGATGCCATGACATACTACTTCATTGACGCTAGTGCAGATAGATTTAGGAAATCCCTTATAGCCTAATGGTGCACTTTTAGCGCCATGAGCTAAAGTCCAGCGTTCCGCTTCGTCGTTAAGTTCTAGAGTGCTAACTCCTGGTTTTACCATCGGTTCGAGATGGTTAAGAAGTTCCGCCGCTAAGCGTCCGGCGTTACGCATTTTTTCCAATTCTCTACTCGATAAAAGCACTAAAGTATCACTTGTCATAGTTGTTTTTTCCTTGATTAATGCTTAGCCAACTTTGAATCTAAAATAGATTTGAACCAATGTTCAAAACGCGATCCTAAAGCTTCTAGTGAATATTCTGCCTCTGCTTGTTGTCGGCAAGCGCGGCGGTTAATCTCATCTAAACGCGCGATCGCACCTACCAATCCATCTACACTATCAGGTTCCACCAAAAACCCCGTCTGTCCATCTCTAACAATTTCCCCAGGGCCGCCTCGACTGTAGGAAATTACTGGCACTCCGCAAGCTAAAGCTTCGATCGCGACATTCCCGAAAGCTTCCACCCAGCGCGGTGTCATCAATAATGCTTTGCACTTACCGAGTTCGGCTTGTAGTTTAGCTGTTGTCAGAAATCCTAAATATTCTACCGGAGCTTGGGGGTAATCTGCACAAATTTTCTGCCAGTAATTTTCATCTTGGATTTTGCCCATAATTTTTAGGGGAATGCCAGTAATTTGAGCTGCGGCCACTGCATCTTCTAAACCTTTTTCGGGAGCAATACGACCTAACCATGCTAATTGAAATTCAGGTTGAGAGCAGAATTGGTACAAAGATAAGTCAATCCCGCTGCCCAAACATTTACACTCGCTAGCAAAAGGAAATGTTGCGGCTTGTGCTTCTGTGTAGACTCCTATTGTACCTGGAAATTGACTTGCTATTTGTCCGGCTATTCGATCTATTGTATCAGAGAGGGAACCCATGCTGATAAAATGAGCTATGGGAGTAATAAAAAATGGTGTTAAATAAAACGGCAACCAATCATAGGCAAAGTTAACGATTAAATCGTATTCAGCTTGATTTTTTCTCGCATATTCCCACATATTCGCGAGGACAGAATCTCCTGGCATCACAATAGGAATATTGCGGTCTAAGGTTTGGGCTGGGATCTGGAGTTCTCCCGCAATTTCGATGACGGTAATTTTTCCTAAAACAGAACCCATAGGAGCTACTACGTCTATTTTCATGCCACGTTGGTGCAATTCAAAGGCTATGTTTAATACAGTTAGTTCTACGCCGCCGCCTAGTCCCGAACCGAGCGGGCCGACTGATGTTGACATTAATAATAGTTTCATACAATTGGGTGATTGGTAATTGGTAATTGGTAATTGGTAATTTCGAGTTAAAGACACTTAAATGTTCAGCATTTAATTGTTAAATAGTCTAGTAGCATCTCCATTCCACGATCCTCAAAAATCCTACTTGCATCATCCCCTGGAGAGCAATATTCTCTACATCTGAAATCAAGTTTGGACAAATATTGTTCATACATTTGGAAACTATCTTTGGGAATTTTTGCGAGTAAGTCTAGTCCGATTTCTCCAAGATTCTTACCATTAATACTTTGCCTCAACCCATTATTTTGTGCGGCAATTACAGCAGATTTTACATCTTGGTACGTCCATAGCGAAGCATATTCAGATATTGATTCTAAATTTTCTATAATTAGATAACTAAATATCATCCAACTCAATTCTTCTTCATTACTTTGCATGGCGATCGGGCGCACTTCTAAAATCATATATTCTATGAGTTCTAGCAGTTTTTCATCGTTGTTTGAATGCACCGCACTCACTAAATCTGCATATTGAATTTCTGGATAAAAATTAAACTTTAAACGGAAATCCGGCCAATATAAGTATATAGCTAATTTTAAATCTTCCAACTCAATTTTTTGCTGAGATAATATACCATCCAAACTATAAAAATAAGCAGATTTCTCATTGATAAATTTGTTGGTTGTCAAAGACATATCTTGAGGATATAGATTCCTACCATCCCGGATTATTTCAAATAGAGAAACACTCCAGGTTCGGTTAATATAGTCACACAAACTTAGATAGGGTTTGATCGTTAATCCGCTCCTACAGTACATTCTTCCCCTAGCTATTTTTAAGTAGGCATAAAAACGCTGGCTTTTGTATGGCAGCTTTTTGCTGGCAGCTATAGAATCATTTGCACTTGCAGCCCACAAAAATGCTAGTAGCTGTAAAAATGTATTGGTAATCTCAAGAGTTTTTTCCTTAGAAACTTGAAAGTTAAATTGAACCGAACATATTCCGGGAAAGTTCTGAAAAATCCATTCTTTAGAGTCTTCTTCAATCATATTCTTCCAGATGATGTGATGACCCTTCTTGGATATTAAATCCTGAAGTTGAGCCGATATTGGTTGAGTGCCATAACCAAGTACCTTAAGATGATTATTTTTGATCTTTGGTAACAACACAGAAGACTTGAAATCATGCCAATATTTTATTGCTTCATCAATGGAATTTACTGGTGCTAAAGCAACTTCAAGGGTACATACTCCAACATCAGTGCTAACTACTTCCAATCCCTCAGAAGTTTCTCTACCTACACTTATTAAAGCTTCTGTATTTGGATCGAATTTTTTACTCCACCCCTGTTCTGAAAAATCCTGTAATAGCTTTTCTACATCATCAAAGCCAGCAGCTAAACCATCTTGCTGAACCAAAGGCATTTCTAACTCAAGACCAATTTTTTTAATTAGTTTGTTCATTATGTAACTCTCGTATTTTTGTTGTGGTTGTACACTTTAGCAAATAGTCGAGACAGCCTTAGCGATTGCTATAATAGCTAGCTATCATCTGAGTTATTGTCAGTTAAATTGGTGAAATTTGACCGAGAGGGTCTGTCATTTCCAGAAATAGGACGATTGCGGTTTAATTGAGTTAATGCCCAACGGGCTGTTTCCTGAACTTCTACATCGGGATCGTCGGCGGCACGTTGCAATAAGTGGCTAACTTGATTGAATAACTCATAAATCCGCGTTAGATCCCGAATGGCATTTTTACGGACTTCGGCGTTTTCATTTTGTAATGATATCAGCCAAGCGCGATTCATGGGTTTGAGAGTTTTAATGCCGATTTCTGACAAACTTGACAAAATTAAGCTGTGCTGCTTGGAGTCTGAGTTAAGTAACAGATTCACTAAGGGGCCAATGGCTCTAGAATCTCCTCGATACCCTAGTTCCCAAATTGCTTTATGCCGTTTGGTGGGATGGGGGTGAGCTAAATCTTTGATCAGTTGGTCAATAAGATTAATTTTAGTTGGATCTGAGGTTTCTTCAACAAAAATATTTGCTGTATGATTAAATGGCTCTGTGGGATTGAATTTTTCCGAAAAGCTCACATCAGGATCGCTGTAGCTTTTACTATGATTTCCTGGGGAAAAAGCCCCTGAATTGTCATCCGGGATCGCTGCTTCGGATTCGCTATCGTCAGGATCGACGATCGACGATGAAGGACGATCCGAGTTGTTGATCGCGCGATTCCTTGGTATTGCAGAGGTATAGGGTGGCGGATAAATTCCATTGGCTGTATTCGGAAAAACGGCCTCCTCTGGGTCATCTTGAGAGTTGTTTCTGAGTTGATTTCTTTGAGGCTTGCGTTTGCGAGCGATCGCGACTTTTCGCTGCAAATTCTCAGATTCACCGCTACTAACAAGTTTGAGCAAAATAAACACTGCCGCACCTGTTACTAAAAATGCTGCCAAACTCAATAGAAATAAGCTCCGCTGCCTTAGCAGAACCCGAATTATGGCACTTACTGATTTAGGAATTCGAGAATTAGAAGAGTTAGTTTTTTCTTGTTTGGGAGCTGGAGTAGGTTTCCCTTTATTGGGGGTTGAGGTAGGTTTTGGTTGCCCAGGAGAAGGCTCCTGAGCGGCAACAGAGGCAATCGCGAAGACAATCGCTTGCGAATTGATAATTATGCCCTGAGTCCCGTCAGCCGCACTTGCGGAGGTGGGAATTTGATTGTACAAACCTGTAGAGGAGCGATCGCTCCCTCCCCTGCTCGGAGTAGGGGCAAAGCTTAGACAGACAATGCAAGTAAGTAAACACAAACTGGAGCGGTAGTGCGCCATAAGACTCAATCGGGGTTTTGAGGGGCAACGCCGCGTGACGGGCTTTGGTGTAACCTTGAGCTAGCTCAATCCTAGCTGCTATGCACCCAACTAACTAACGAGCGTGAAACGATATAGAACAGTGGCGGTTGGTAAGAAAGTAGAATGCAGAAAGTTTATTACCACTGAGCCGCTGGGGAAAAGTGGAGAAACGGCTGAACAAAAAGTTTGGGATGCCGCCCGCCTTGCCTTTGCCGATCGCGACTGCATTGCCTACTGGCGCTATCCTATTTTTTCTAAGGTAGGCGAGTTTCGTAAAGAGCCTGATATTCTCATTGCTGATTTGAAACTGGGCTTAACTATTATCGAGGTCAAGTCGATCGTAATTGACCAAATTGTAGCGATTAATGGTCACAAATGGGAATTCCAAAATTTTTACACTACTGGTGGCAATCCTTATCAGCAAGCTGAAAATCAATTATTTGCAATTCTTGGGTACTGCGATCGCGAAATGGCTCTGCGCGATCGTGTCAGGGGGCGCGCGATCGTTGCTTTGCCCCTAATTACTCAGCATCAATGGCACGAAAAACAGTTTAACAAACTTCCGAGTTGTCCGCCGATCATTTTTAAAGACGATCTCGAAAGCGATTTAGGATTGGGGACTAGAGACTGGGAACTAGGGACTGGGGAAGTGGGAATTTCTTCCCGTGCAAAACAATCGCTAATTCAGATAATTGAACAAATCACTCCAGTTATTAAGGGAAATAAACTTAGCGACGAACAGTGGAAACTATTGCAAGCTGTCATCAGCGGCACGCCGATTTTTCGTCCGCCCCCTCGAAAATTTTATTTAGGAAAAACGAGAGCATCTGGAGAAGAATCAAATTCTATAATCCACAATTCACCCTCTTTATCTCTTCTTGTTAAAGGCGAACAGAAAACTTTAAATCCTATCCCTCGCGCAGAAGTTTTAGCCAAATTACAAAATCAGTTATTAACACTAGATTTACAGCAAGAACACATCGGCAAAGAAATTCCTCCAGGGCCGCAAAGAATTAGGGGCATTGCTGGCTCAGGCAAAACAGTTTTGCTCTGTCAAAAAGCGGCTATTATGCACTTAAAGCACCCAGATTGGGATATTGCCTTAGTATTTTTCTCCCGCAGTTTATACGAAACAATTATCGAAATACTGGATAAATATTTGCGTCGATTTAGTTATGGTGAAATCGGATATAACCAAAATAATGCAAAGTTACGAGCTTTCCATGCTTGGGGTGCAAAAAATCAACCGGGACTCTACAGCACTCTTTGCCGAGCAGCAGGAGTCTGGTCTTTGAGCGTTAACGATACTGAATTTCAGCAACCCAATGAAGCTTTAGCTTATGTTTGCAGTCATTTATTGAAATCGGCAAAAATTCCTCAAATATTTGATGCGATCTTGATTGATGAAGGTCAAGATTTGATTGTAAACGATGAATTAAAGTTTGAGGGTAAACAGCCTTTTTATTGGATGGCATACCAAGCTTTACGACCTGTAAATTCTCCGATGATTTCCCCAGAAATAGGCGGATTTTTTAGTTCAGATTTACGGCGCTTAATTTGGGCTTATGATGAAGCCCAAAGTCTTGAAAGTCTAAATATTCCAACTGCAAGCGAGTTATTTGGCGACGATTTAGGACACTTGGTCAGTGGCGAGTATGGCAACGGTATTAAAAAGACTGAAGTTATGCACAAATGCTATCGCACTCCCGGCCCAATTCTGACAGCGGCTCATGGTATTGGGATGGGTTTGTTACGGTGGGAGGGAATGCTAACTGGCATTACTCGCGTTGAAGATTGGGAAGCGATTGGCTATGAGGTAATGGGGGATAATTTAGCAATGGAAAACTTGGAAGATTTAACAGATAATTCATCAATTATTGGCACAAATAATTTATCGATTGACAAATTTAAAAATGGTCAAAAAATCACTCTTTACCGCCCTTCTAAAAATTCTCCAAATCTAGTCCCTGAGTTGTGGGGAAGTCCAGTTTTAGAGTTTCAAGCTTATCATTCTCGCATCGAAGAATTGACAGCGCTTGCCGATAATATTCTCTATAATTTAAAGGTGGACAGTCTTCGACCTTCGCGGGAAATTTTGGTAATAGTTTTAGGCTCTAGTTTTGAAGCAATGGAACTAGAAACCTATGTTGCTAATTTCTTGATGGAACGAGGAATTGATGTCTATATTCCTAGTACGCCAGAGTGCAATATTTTGAAGCCAGATAAAGAAAGTCGCGATCCAAATCGCTTTTGGTGTGAAGGCGGCGTAACCGTGTCTCGGATTCATCGCGCTAAGGGAAATGAGGCTGATATGGTGTATGTTATTGGCTTTGATAATGTAGCTAAAGATGAGAGTAATTTGAGTTTGCGAAATCAGTTATTTGTAGCTCTAACTAGGGCAAAAGGTTGGCTAAGATTGAGCGGTATTGGTGCTTATCCAATGTATGAGGAAATGTGGCGGGTGATGGAGAGTGGGGATACTTTTAGTTTTACTTTTAAGCGCAAGCCAAAGCGAGAGATAAGTGTTACAGATACCGGGGAAATATTGCGCCGCTATGGGGATGGAGATAGAAATTTTCAAGGGATAAATTTGGCTGGTGTGGAGTTAGTGGGGGTGAATTTACAGAATGCCAATTTGATTGGTGCTAATCTTCAGGATGCCGATTTAAGGAATGCTAAGTTAGATGGTGTAAGGTTGGTAATTGCTAATTTGAGTGAGGCGGATTTGAGTGGTGCTAGTTTAAGGAAGGCGAAGTTGGTCGGGGCAATTTTAAATGATGTACAATTGAATCATGCTGATTTAAGTCGGGCGGATTTAAGTGATGTTCAGTTGATGAATGGGCAGTTAGTTGGTGCTATTTTGAAAGAGGCTAATTTGAGTGGTGCCGATTTAAGTGGGGCTAATTTACAGGGTGCTAATTTAGAGGCAGTTAATTTTAGTGATGTAAATTTGACGGGGGCGATTATGCCGGATGGAACTATTTTTAGTGGTTTTATCTAAAAGGAGTTGATATGAACTTACGACCAAAAACAACAGCGATGCCTGCGGCTGGCTTCGCCTACGCGCCTTGGGAAAGGAAGGGCGATCGCACAATACCTACAAAAGAATTAAAGCTGGCTGATAAACTCATCCAGAGTCGTACAAGTCCAAGCTTGGCGAAGCAACGCCCGCAAATTTTCAGGCGTTAACCCCTCACCCTCAAGTTTTGGGTTTACCTCTGGTGGTACAGAGTTAAACCTGACTTCTAAGGCATCGAAAATAGAAGTTTTCAAGGCTTGTTTTTGTCCTTTTTCTACTCCTTGTTGAATGATATCCTGATAAATGACTGACTCGCGCATAATGTCCTCCCGGAACAATTGTTTGATTAAGCTTTTTTCAAAGCGCAAACCTGCTAAGATTTCGCTACAGGCTGCAATCTGACCCCGTTCTGCTGATGGCTCAATTTTAGCTAATTCTTCCCCAACTTTACTGAGCAAGCGTTCTGGGGTGTCTGTCTGGCACAGAGCCGCTAAGGGCAAGAGAGCGGGATTGTGTAATAATGGTTCTGGGTCTTGCTGCCACATTCGGATGATTTGATAGCGATGTCTCGTGTTTTCTACACGAAATTGGTCTTTTAATCGATTAGCAGCAGAGGTTTCTTTGAGGATGACGAGTGCTTGTGTGATGGGCACTCGATACCGCCGATAAAGTCTTACCCAGTAGTCTAACATTCTTAGGGGTAAAGGTGTTTCGCCAGCTACGTTGACCTCGAATTCTAAGTGGAGAATTCGTTCTTGGGTGCGTAAAAAGGTGAGATAATCGGCTCGGATGGGTTCAATTGCTAATTCGGTTTTTAGGATTTCAACAGATGTCGGGGTTTGTCCTAATATCCAGGTGGCAAATTCTGCTGGGTATTTTTCCGAGAGATATTTGCAGGCATTGTCATAAGACATTCAAGGAATTTAAGTTGTGATTGGTACGTTTTTATTATTAGACTAATAAATATGATATTCAGGAGAAAAATCTATGAGTGTAGAACGGTGGGATGACGATCGCTTAGATCGTTTAGCTAATACAGTAGAAAGTATTGGCGATCAGATGAGTGCTTTCGGCGATCGCATGAAAGCTTTCGATATTCGCATGGATGCTCTAGGTGCTAAATTAGAAGTCACGGCGAGTATAGCAGATAGTAATGCGCGGGTGATTCAAGCTTTAGCAAATGTGGCAGCAGAGGCCAGGGAAGAACGACAACAATTATTTGAGAGAATGGAGCGACATGAGGCGAAGATGGAGGGTTTAAGAATTGAGACAGCACGGATGCTTGATATTCTATTAAATCAACGGAATCAGGGGGATAATCCTACTGCTTAATTTAATAATACGTGAGTTCGACGGGGGTTAAAACTCCCGCCTCAAAGATTAAGTCCTCTAAAGAGGACTAAGGAAAAATCATTAGTTTTTTAGTCCTCTTTAGAGGACTTAAATTATTAGACAGGGGTTTTAACCCCTGGCGGCTTTCGGATGGCGGTTGACACCAATGGTGAGAACAAAAATCAGCCTCAAAGTTAGCTAAACTAAAAGTGATTGCTTCTACCTAAAGTTTGAGATTGAGGTTGTATTCTGTGAAATCACCCCTCCGGTTACTCGCTCTGGTGTTAACTTTGTCTCTGGCTGGGACTCTAAATGGCTGTTCCCCAAGCATTGACCAGCTATTTCAACAGGGGAATGCTGCCCTAAGTGCTGGTAATTACACTCAGGCTGAATTGATCTGGCGTAGGGTAATTCAACTTAACCCCAAATCTGCTTATGCTTACTTCGGTCTGGGTAATGCGCTGAGTAACCAAGGGAAACTAGAAGATGCGAGCGCCGCCTACCGCCAAGGCATACAACTTGACCCCAAAAATGCCGATGCTTACATTGCTCTGGGCAATACGGTGTATAACCAAGGGAAACTAGAGGAAGCGATCGCCGCCTACCGCCAAGCTATCCAACTTAACTCCAAATCTGCCGTAGCTTATTACGGTCTGGGTGTTGCGCTGGGAAAGCAGAAGAAACTAGAGGAAGCGATCGCCGCCTACCGCCAAGCTATCCAACTTGACCCCAAATTTGCTTTAACTTATTACGGTCTGGGTGTTGCGCTGGGAAAGCAGGGGAAACTAGAGGCAGCGATCGCCGCCTACCGCCAAGCTATCCAACTTGACCCCAAAAATGCCGATGCTTACATTGCTCTGGGCAATGCGGTGTATAACCAAGGGAAACTAGAAGAGGCGATCGCAGCCTTCCGCCAAGGCATCCAACTTGACCCCAAGTCTGCCAGAGCTTACAACAATCTGGGCTTTGTTCTCACAAAGCAGGGGAAACTAGAGAAGGCGATCGCTAGCTTCCGCAAAGCTATTGAACTTGAGCCTAAATTCACCCCGGCTTATAGCAATTTGGGCAGTGTGCTGATAGATCGGGGGAAACTAGAGGAAGCGATCGCCGCCTACCGCCAAGCTCTGAGTTTGCCAGACGATAAGTCTGGAACTTCACTACAGCAGCAAGACGATTTAGAAGCAGCCATTGAAGAGTATAAAAACCGCTCCAAATAGACCCCAATTTTTTCTCTGCCAGCAACAACCTCAAAGAAGCAGAACGGCTGTTGATCCTACGGTAAAATCTCCAAGTAGAAGCAATGGACGATCGCCAATACTTGCCTAAAAACGACCCATCCTTCCCCATTTTGCGCCCAGTCCTACTCATCAAAGCCGACTTTTCCAGCCGCGAGAGACAGGGAAGCGAGTATGGCACTGGCTTAGTCATCCAGCGAGACGGCAACCGCACCTTAATTATCACTAACCGCCACGTCATCTTTGACCAAGCCACACGAAAACAAGGCCAAAACATTCAAGTCGAATTTTTCCAGTTTCCCGCATTCAAGCGAGTTGGTTAGATGGAATTTTACCCCGCGATGCCATTATTGCGCTGATTTCTTTCTGTGCTGCTTCCTTTAGTTACCTGTTATATTTCATCCTTGATAATATTGCTAAATCAAGTACAAAGCCATGATTGAGCGAGCAATCTCCAGTTTTTATCATAGCGATCGCAGCAAAGCAATCTCCAGTCCTTGTTATTGCCAGAGAGGAGCGAGAAAATTAGTCTCAATTGCAAACGTTGATACATTTGTCAATGGCCTGTTACCATTATTGTCTTAATAATCTTTACAACCCCACAACATCATGAAAAAATTTAAAGTCTTAGCTACGATCGCCACTGCAACTGCGCTATCAGGCGCGATCGCTTTCGGTTCGGCAAATTCCGCCGCAGCCTGTCCATTCAGCGAATTAGGCGGTTCTAAATCTGCTGCTGGGCCAACATTTCCCGGTTCGGGCTCCGATAAAATGCACCCTTGGAATAAAGCTGCGATCGCGTTTGCAGGTATCGCCGGTATCCTGGGATTAGGTGTCGGCTATATGAGTTGTCGTGCCGGCCAGCAAGCAAAAGCTGCTTGTGCTGCTATGACTGACTCTTTTGACGATATTAACGAGCCAGAGGAGTTCGTTGCAGATGAACTTGTTTACAAACACCCGGAAGCGCCCGGAGGTGAACTTGATTTAGTTATACAGGAAGTTGTCAGCGATGACACTGCGGAAAAAGATGTTGCGATCGCAAAATAATTACTTTCATGCCAAAAAAACAGGCTATTTTCTCTCAAGCCTCCAGTTTGTAAGGCTGGAGGATTTTTGTATTGTCTTTAAATCAATCTCAGGGTAGACGGCAACTGTTCAACTCGCCGTTATAGTATAATAAGTAAAATAAAAGTTAAAATACTGGGTAATGAATTCTTGGCGCGATCGCTTTAATCAAATGACAGGTCAAACTCGACTCGTAGTTTGCCGCTTATTCGTTCATCTAGAAGGCGAAGAAGTTGCACCGCTATTAGGAGTTCTGAACCGCACGGCAAGACAAGCAATTGATGCCGAAGGTGACTTAGAAATTTTAGGACAAGGACTCGTAGAAATTTGCACTCAGCTATTACAGTATGATACATACTGGCGCTCTGCGGCTAATGAAGGTGACGTTTTTTATGATGAAAGTCAAGCTGCTGACTATGTAGATGAATTGTTTACTGATTCTGCTCAACGCTACTTGAGCGAACCAGATTTTAGCGGATATAATCAAGGGAAAGATGCTACTTTATCGTTGCCAGTAACTAAAAATTTGATTGCGATTATTACAGTTGCTTACGAGGGTGAAATACCTACTTTAGAAAATGATTTGGCGAGCATGACTGCTCTGAAAAACGGTTTAAAAGCACTGATTAACCTGCACTATCAAGAAAAACTACGGGCGATACAAGTTCACTTTTCTCCAGCACAGTTTGGAGATGAATTGACCGACGACCAAGTTTTGATGAATTTCCCTGAATTAATTCCCCTGTAGGGAGCAGAGGGAGCAATTAGCAATTAGCAATTAGCAATTAGCAATTAGCAACTAACAACTAACAACTAACAATTAACAATTATGCTGCGTAAGTTGACAATTTTTTTTATGGCCGTGAGCTTGTGTTTAACTACTATCGGCTGCGGTTCTTCTAATCCAAAGCCTAATGCAAATCAGAACATTAACAATACTTCCGCGCCTAATATAAATCGGAATGCTAACGGTAATTCGGCGGCAAATCGCTTAGCTCAGGGGCAATATCCCGTACAGCAAGCTACCTACAACGATGCCGATGGAGAATATACCCTAATGTTACTCAATACACCACAGGGAAGTGCTTCTACTTATCGGACAACGGATTTACAAATGGCTCGGCTAACTGATGAAGAAATTGCCGGCGGTAAGAAAAGTTATCTAAGTATAGAGGGCAATCAGCCGAGTTTGCACTTGACAGAAGACTTCAAAATTGAATACGTCCATAATGTCACTGAAACTGTGAGTAATCCTCAAACTGGTCAGACTGAAACTGTTGTAGTTAGGCAACAATCTAACTTCTGGGCACCGTTTGCAGGAGCCCTAGCAGGTCAAGCTTTAGGTAGTTTATTATTTACTCCCCGCTACTATGTTCCTCCTGTTTATCAGCCCGGAGTGATTATGACAGGATACGGCGGCTACGGTAATAGCTATCGGGAAGCTGTTCAGGGATACCAAACTCGCTACCAAGCGCCGCCTCCAGCAGTCAAAAACCGCCAAACTTTGCGGACAACAGGGGGGTTGCGATCGCCTTCAGTTAATAGACCAACTACTAGACCATCCTCGCCGGGAAATCGTTCTACAGGTTCCGGTTACGGCGGTAGCAACTTACGCCGATCGCCCTCTTCACAGCCTAGCCAAAACAACCGACAACCTAGTTTTGGTAGTGGTGGGCGATCTCGTCCCGCAACTCCCGCACGGCGCGGTGGTTTCGGTAGCGGTAGGCGGCGTTAAGTAGGACTTTGGGCGATCGCACTGCGGGCTAGGGCGTGTTTTCAAACTATAAATTTGATTTAGGGGCGAAGCATTCGGGCGATAAATCAGGGATTTGCGAACATCCTCATAGTCCAAAAAGACCAGAAAATACCTCTCCCTCTTCTTCCCTTCTTTCCCTAGCCCCTAGCCCCTAACCCCTAGCCCCTAACCGCCTTGGCGGTTGCTATACCAGTCTCACCGCGATCGCATTTAGCGTCCGTCTCTGTCAACATCCCCCGGAATTTTGCGCTCTACCTTATCCCACGCATCGCGGGCTGCATACTTCGCCTTTGCCCAACTTAAATTAGACTTACCCCGATTGCTTTCGTAATCCCGCTGTAAATCCGCCTCAGTCTCATCAAAACTCTTGCCACTAGCGCCGTAGCGGCTGTATCCCTCATATCCCGTGCGGTAAGCCGGTTGATAGTATTCATACTCTGTGTCTGAGTCTACATAAGGCCGAGTGTTATAATTCTGTTCCCAGTAAGCCTCTTCTTCCGTTGGATTAACCGATTCAGCCGCACCCTTACCCACCAAACCTCCAGCTACAGCACCCACAGCAGCGCCTACTACCGCCCCCACAGGCCCACCGATCGCGCCACCGATCGCAGCACCCGCAGCACCTGCACTGGCCGCACCAATACCCGTCCCCACTGGATGAGCTCCCGGTTCCCCAGAAATAGGGTCGAGATTTGGTTCTGGTTCTTTTGTAGTCTGTTTGATATCTGCCATGATATTTTTTCCTTTTTTGTAAGTAGAATCACTTTTCTATAATCTACTTTTCTAACCATGATAAAATCATCTTCCTCAAGGATGAATTAGCTCTACACTATTAGGAATATCAATTACAAATCAACCTTGAATTTCACTAATTCAAGGTTGATTGAAGCTAGCACATTAAATCTTGATACTGCAATCTACAGATATTGGATTTATTACTTACCCGTCAGTTGATCGATCGCTTCTTCCGCTTTTTCTAGTATGCCTTCTGGAGGATTTTCTTCCTGGTAAGACTGTAAATCATGTTCGTAAATCTTCTCTATTCCTACTAAAGGTCTTTCGGTCGCCTTAACCGCCTCTTCGTAAGCTTGATCTCGATTCGTGACCTCGCTATCTTCTGTAGAAAAACCATCGATTGTGTATTCTGTTTTCGTCTGGTTGCTACTTATGTCTACTATTGCAAAAGCAGGCTGTCCCGGCAATATCATTATACCTGCAAGACTGATTAAACTCATCATACACACCGCCAAAATACTTTTGCGGAATGCTTGTCCCAAAGTTGATAAAATTCCCTTCATGTAAATTATTCCTCGTAATTTTTCGTGATTTGCATTTATTACCCTATAGTATCTGCGAAGCTGTCTCAGTTGCTTCTATCTTTAGGCAGATCAAAGCAATCAGAAAAAATACGCACAAAAGAGTATTCCCAATTAAAACCAACAGTTAACAATTAAAACCAACAGTTAACAGTTAACAGTTAACAGTTAACAGTTAATAATTCTTGCTCAATCTTAAACCCTCGGCTTTCCATAGCTTGTTCAAACAAAGCAGTCGAAAGCGCCTGTTCTACAGGCCAAACTCCTGGCTGAGAGAGTTTACCATCTAATATCAATTGAGCAATTGTCCCCGTACCTACGCCAGTAGCTTCTGCGGCATTTTGATGTACTACTGTCGAGCAAACTTTAGCCTCATGACCATTTTTAATACCAGTTACTTCTGAACGCACTGCTACCCCAATCCCGCTAAACCGATTGCTGAAACTGGTCATAGCATAGCTGACGCGAGACAAAAATTCGATCACATTATTATTCTTAAGCCAACTATCCGGCCAGTAGTTAGCAACAAACCAGGTAAGGTGATTGTAAAGGTCAGGATTAGTACCGAATTTGGTAATTACAGTTTTAACTGGGAAGGATTCAGGTAAAGTAATAGATTCTGGCATATCAAACCAGTAAACACCTGTTTTGTTGTAGGGTTCGGGAAATTCAACTGTTTCGCGATCGCTATAAGGTTTAACAGTTTTCCACTTGCTATCTAACCATACTTCAAAAGGAGTTTGTAAACCTAAAAATGTAGTTCGCATTACGGTAACGCCAGCACCACCTGAACCTCCGACAACATAACTCAAGTGGATGCGTTCTGCCTCATCCAATTGTTCCACATCTCGGCGCACCATACTATTAGAAACTCCTGGGAAAATTCCTGTATTAATAATAGCTGTAATGCCAGCATTTTTAGCCGCATCCCGGTAGTCTAAAGCTCTGCGAGTGAAGCTGCGACTGTCGCTGACATCGAGATAGTTAACGCCTTCATCAATGCAAGTTTTGAGTACCGAAGCGTCGCGGTGGTGAAAAGGGCCCGCAGTATGGATGACGAGATTAGAAGCAGCAACAGCTTTTTGCAAAGCTTCTTTATCCGCTAAATTTAATAGCAGATATTCCGTCTCTGGTGCAGGCGTATTAGCAGCTATTCCCGCTGTATCGCGTCCAGTAATAGTAATTTGCGCCTGAGTATGGGCGGCCAAATCTAATGCCACGCTGTTGCCAATTCGCCCCCGGCCTCCAATAATCAAAACCCGGTCTGTCATTTCTCAAAAATAGGTAACGCCAATCTTATCCTCTCAAATTTTGGTCAGCTTTTTCATCTGCATAAAGGCTGATTATGACTTCATAACTAAAAGTCCGCCTATGCGGACTTTTTTTCTGTAGTTACGCTTTGAACTGCCGAGTCTTATTCAGTGAGTTTTTAACTACCAAAAACAGACTTTGCCGTAGATTTCAGCGAATTAGCCGCATCTGCCAAAGTCTGTACAATTGGTTGCTGCGAGTGCAAAAAAACGCGAGCACAATTGCGTCCCGGCATCCCCGAAATCGAACCGCCGGGATGCGTTCCCGCACCTGTTAAATACAACCCTTCAATCGGCGTTTTGTAATTCGCTAACTCTGGCAAAGGACGGAAAAATATCATCTGATCCAGCGTCATATCTATATGGTAATAATTACCTTTCAAAGCCCCCAATCTCTCTCCCAACTCTGCCGGACTTTCCACATGACGGCCGATAATTGCATTCTTGATATTGGGTGCATATTCTGCTAACTTATCAATGCAACGATCGGCTACTTTGTGCTTCAATTCATCCGTCCAACCAGTTCCATACAAACCAGTACCCTCAGCATTTTCTATCTGATAAGGAGCAAAAAACTCAATCCAGACAGTATGTTTACCAGGAGGGGCCATTGACGGGTCTAGCATCGTCGGTACTACCACATACATTGAAGGATCGGAGTCAGGAATTTTGCCAATAGCGGGTTCAGTGTGAGCAATTTCAACGTGCTTCACGGAATCAGCAATTAATACTGAACCGATCAGATATTCATCCTGATGATTGTACCTTTCAAACCGGGGCGCTTCACTGAGAGCTAAATCTATCTTGAGAATAGTCTCATTGTTATTAATTATTTTGCGCTCTAGGCGTTCTCGCAAATTGCGATCGGCACTATCAACATCCCTGTCATCTATTAAGTGCAAAAACAAGCGTTTAGCATCTATATTAGAAATAACACCTTTTGTAGCTCGATATTCTACGCCTCCGGCAACTCGAACTCCTACAGCGCGGCCATCATCAACTAAGACTTTTTCAACGTGCTGGTCAGTGAGGATTTTACCTGCGTAACTCTGCACTAAATTAACTAATGCTTTCACTAATGAACCCGTACCTCCTCGCGGTCTGGCCATGCCGGGATTGTGCCGCATTGCCATCATAATTGCACCTACAGCAATGGTTTTTTGAGAGGGAGGTGCGCCGAGTTCTGCTGCGAGTCTTGCTAAGGGTGCTTTCAGAAATTCCGAATCAAACCACTCGTTAAGAATGTCCTCCGCGCTGTTGAGCATAGTACGGATAAAATCAAAGGTTTTATCTGGGGAACCGATGACTGAAAACAAGTCTTTGAGTTTTTGAATGTCATAGTTACCAGCAATATCTACTATTGATTTTGGTGGTGCATTAAACATCGGAATCATAGCACTTAGCGCCCGCTGCCAAAAGTCAGTATATTCAGCATATTTTTGAGCATCGCGAGTGCTATATCGGGCTATTTCTGCACAGGTTTTTTCTATAGATTTATGGGCTAAAAAGTATTTGCCATCTGGGTTGGGGCAAAATACAACTGGATCGCAAAACAGATATTCTAATCCATATTTACCCAGTTCTAATTCTTCAATAACAGGCCCTAAATGGATAAATTCGTGGTCGATCGCACAGAGATTGAATTTAAAATCTGGTAGTTCAGGAATGGCGGCTTCGGTTGTAGCGGCCCCTCCTGGTACGGAGCGTTTTTCGAGTAGCAGGACGCTATATCCTGCCTTAAGGAGGTAAGCAGCACAGGTTAGCCCGTTGTGTCCGGCTCCGATGATAATGACATCATAGGTTTCCATAGTTGAAGTTCTGGGGGTGGTAAATTAAGTTAATCTTACAAAGTTTAATAACTTTATAAACTCTACCACGCGATATAGATCGGTTTTCCGCCATTTGTTTATAGAACCTGTTTTTCCAAAAACCTGGAAAGTTGCAATTTCTCTAATTTATCTAATCACCAAAAAGGAGTCAGAATTGTTTCTGACTCCTTTTTACCCCTAACTGAGTATTAAGAAACTACTCCTGTTTCGGGCCGAAAACCATTTGTAACACCATCGTCGGCTCACCTCTTTTATGATAGCGATCCGCCCACTGGCGAATCACCTCATCCAACTCCTCAAGAGCTTGGTCAAGGCGTTCAGGGGGAATATCCAACTCCTCCAAAACTCGCATTACCTTGGGTTGTTTTTCCGCCCAATCCTGCATCAGCTTAAAGTACCGTGCAGTATCCTCTACCATAATGAAAGTGCGTTCTTCCTGCTCCGCTGGAGAATAAGAAGAGCGAGTTAGAGCATAAAAAGGCATTCCCCAAGGAGAATCAATTCTAGTGACAGTTCCCGAATAGATTAGGCGACGCTTAATGTGTTCTGCGAGAGCTTCACTCAAAGGCATTCGCCGATCGACAGATAACTCTTCCTGCGATCGCCTATGCAGAAACTCGATCAACTCCATAAACTGAAAAGAATTGATCAATTGAGCATCAGGCAAATTCTGAGGAAGTTTACCTTCGAGATATCGTTTTTCCTCGGCAGTCAAATTGTTGCCCGGAATCCGGGCCCGCCCTGGTTGCCAAGGATATTGTTCTAACCAAACATAAGGAAACTGAATTAAATAGCGAGGCTCTTGAGAACCAAGCATTTTCAACAACTTGCCCTTAGTCAGGGCTTCCCGGACTTCTTCAACTATCACCTTCACCCGTTTGGGTTCAATGTGATGCAAGTGTCCAGTCATTCGCAGGTTTTGATCCTGTTCGATATAAGTTGTATAAATGGCACACTTAGCCGCAGTAGCAGCGGCATCAAGAAAAGCCCCGTGCCTATGCCCACTTGTCCTCATGGCACTGAATGCCAAATAAAGCATGATCTGATCCATTGCGCTAGGGCTGAGGCTCTTGATCAGATCCAAAGAATCATTACTCATCACAATCCCCGAAATAGCCAAACTTGGAGGCATGGTATCATCCTCCGTTAATTGTTGCGAATACGCCATTAGGCGATGCCGATTTTTGCTTGCGCCTTTTGGCAACCCTATTACTCACGCCAGTTACTTTCCCTGAGACTATTGGGGCGTTGGCGTGGAGGCGATCGCACCCAGAAGTGCGAGTTATTGGCGAATTCAAGTAGATTGTTGCACCCTATGCACTCAGGGTTTACCCACATATTATGTTAAGTATCACAAATTTATTATAGTCCAACTATAGAAGAATCATCCCTATTGGAGAATAACATAGATAAAAAATTTTTATCTGCCTGGGAGCAATCGAGTCAGGTATGAAAAAAGCTATGCCAGTCAGGTCTTACAAATCAGCGACAATACCATTAACCTGCGGCTTAAGCGATCGGCTAGTACCGATGATGGAACGAGTGCATCGGGTGAAGGAGGCAAAGTTGGCGATCGCACCTCAAAAACAGTAGTCCCAAACATCGCTTCTTCCTCAGAGAGCTACTCGCAAGCTTCGCGATCGCACTTCTGGCTTCTGCGCGATCGCACTTCCAATATCTCCAAACTCATCACGGTTAATTTAACTATCAATTTTATTGAGAGTATAATTTTTGCGTTTTCCTTGCATATATTAATATTTTAATTCAGAATTTTAGCTCTGCTAAAATTTGAGAATGAAACAGCCCTGCCTTCAAAGGGATTCTCCGCCTTAAATTCTTCACCTTCAGGTAGGGCTAATTGAGCATTAGAAATCTCTGCAATCAAAGTTTTGCCTGAAGTTTTAGTATTTGCTCGTAACACTTGCCCTGCTGTTCTCATCCTTCATAATTCATCCTTCCACTGATAGCGTCTTAGCCACCTTCACCATTCGTAGGTTCGGGTGCAGGTTCTTCATAAGCTGGTTCGGATGCAGGCTCTTCATAAGCTGGTTCGGATGCAGGTTCTTCATAAGCTGGTTCGGATGCAGGCTCTTCATAAGCTGGTTCGGGTGCAGGTTCTTCATAAGCTGGTTCGGGTGCAGGTTCTTCATAAGCTGGTTCGGGTGCAGGTTCTTCATAAGCTGGTTCGGGTGCAGGTTCTTCATAAGCTGGTTCGGGTGCAGGCTCTTCATAAGCTGGTTCGGATGCAGGTTCTTCATAAGCTGGTTCGGGTGCAGGTTCTTCATAAGCTGGTTCGGATGCAGGTTCTTCATAAGCTGGTTCGGGTGCAGGTTCCGGTGCGGGTTCCGGTGGTGGCGCTTGCTCAACAGGTTCCGGTGGTGTCGCCGTATCAGGTGTAAAACTCCTGGGTTCGGGAGGAACATCAACTATTTCAGAAGAAGGAGACTGCCTCTGACTGTTAGCTTCTGCTTCTGCTGCTTGACGGCTGGCTTCTTGCTGCTGCTGCACGCGATCGCGATTTTCAGCTTCACGAGCGGAGCCTTCCATACCGTGATTAGCCCTAACTCTTTGCCACCGTTCCTCACCGCCCGTTGAAGGAGCATACCGTGCCTCCCGCGCAGCTTCAATAGCAGCTCGGTCTGCTTCTTCGTCACCGCTGGAGCCTAACACTTCCACATCAACGGCTCTACCTCTGGAATCTACTTTTACTCTCAAACGAGTATCGCCTACGGCTTCACCGAGCGAGTTCTTGCGTTCGTACTGATATTCGCAGGAACCCTGACAAGCCCCCCTACCTCGTCCTGAATTTGTACCTAAACCGTCTCTGTTTCCTTCTTGGTTATTGCTTCTGGTGGCAGTATTGGTTGAGGTTTCACCAGTCGAAGCACTTTCGCTACTAGCACCCGTGCCTGTACCTGTTGTGTTTGCCGTGCCTGTACTTGTAGCTGTGCCCGTGCCCGTACCTGTGGCTGTGCCCGTACCCGTACCTGTGGCTGTGCCCGTACCCGTACCTGTGGCTGTGCCCGTACCTGTAGCTGTGCCTGTACCTGTGGCTGTGCCCGTACCTGTGGCTGTGCCTGTTCCAGTAATCGCACCAATACCCTTGTCCGATTGGTTATTTAGATCGCCCTTTGTTTCTGTGGCTGTGCCTTTAGAGCTAGTTGAGGCTTTAGATAAGTCTCCCACCTTTTCCGTATCCTGCGATGCAGTTGATGCGGAAGGAGCGATCGCTGCGGGTGTTGCAACTACAGTTGGTGCTGGTGCTGATTCTGGCGATGCTACTACAGTTGGTGCTGGTGCTGGTGCTGATTCTGGCGATGCTACTACAGTTGGTGCTGGTGCTGGTGCTGATTCTGGCGATGCTACTACAGTTGGCTCTGATTCTGGCGATGCTACTACAGTTGGCTCTGATTCTGGCGATGCTACTACAGTTGGCTCTGGTGCTGGTTCTGGGGATGCTACTACAGTTGGTTCTGGTTCTGGGGATGCTACTACAGTTGGCTCTGGTTCTGGGGATGCTACTACAGTTGGTTCTGGTGCTGGTTCTGGGGACGCTACTACAGTTGGCTCTGGCTCTGGTTCTGGGGACGCTACTACAGTTGGTTTTGGTGGTAAAGCTTTCGCTAGGGGTTCTGGTACAGTCGGCTCAGCATTTTTAGAGGCAATAGGACTCTCTGGAACAGAACCTTCAACTGGCTTGAACTCTTGCGGAGGAATATCTTTGGCAATTTTGGACTCAGGCTCTAATTGGACGTTGGTATCCTCAACTACAGCAATCTCAATTGGCTCTTCTGCTAGTTCCTGCGATCGCGCCAAAAAACTTCTAGCGCCGACAGCTAGCAATACAACGTGCAGCAATGCTGAACCTGCGAGGCTATAGATCAGAAACTTCTTAAGAGCGTCCAGCTCTTGTTGTCGGCGTTCTATACAAATACTTGACAAGCTCATATTCTCCAAACCCTCGCAAACGGGACATTGCCTTGAATGGCTACCAACTTAAAGATTTCAGCCCCAAATGACTTTTATCTTTAATAAGCCCAACTTAAGCACAAATTTGTTGCTTTAGATATTCTCATAAAGATTATAATTATTGCAAGTCAATTGCAAAAAAAATACTGCCATTTCTCCAAATCGTTACATTAGTT
Organism: Kamptonema sp. UHCC 0994; assembly: GCF_029167235.1. Taxonomy (GTDB): domain Bacteria; phylum Cyanobacteriota; class Cyanobacteriia; order Cyanobacteriales; family Microcoleaceae; genus Kamptonema. The sequence continues at coordinate 24,331 of NZ_JARFTR010000271.1, forward strand.
TACATGATTTTACAGTATTGATTTTTTAAAAAGAGGATTTTATTGACTTGTAAGCTCTCAAAGCTTGTTAGACAAGGGATTCTCAGGCTATAGCCCATAGTTAGCGATGTAAATATTTTAGCGATCGCCAAAATATTAAATTTTATTAAATCTGAAATAATTGCGAATAACTATCATATACTCTTAGGAGTATTGACAAAATTCTCAAAATTTTAAACGACTGTAATGGCAATAGATACATTATTTACAGCCGGCGGCGCAGTCATCTGGCCGTTGTTAGGATTTTCGGTAGTGGGAACAGGACTGATCGCAGAGCGCGTGAGATTTTGGTTTCGAGTGATGAAACGTCAGGGTCGTGTCATTCAAGAAGCACTCAGGTTCTACCAATTGGAAAATTTAGTGGGCACGATTGAACTGCTCAAACAAAATGCCGACCTACCGCTACCCAGGATTTTTCTGGCCGCATTGGAACTTGAAGACCCCAATCCAGAAGAATTTCGCTTAGCGCTAGAAAGTGAAGCTCAAGCTGAGATCCCGATTTTGAAGCGATTCAATAACACTTTCGATACCATCATCAGCCTTGCACCTTTATTCGGGCTTCTCGGCACTGTCTTGGGGTTGATTACCTCCTTTGCCTCTCTGAAAGTAGGAGATGTAGGAGGTAGTAAAACAGCGGGTGTCACCTCTGGGATTAGTGAAGCTTTGGTTTCTACTGCATCGGGATTAGTAGTGGCTATTTTCATAATGATGTTCGCCAATACATTCAGAGGATTTTACCTCCGTCAAATTGCGCTGATTCAAGAATACTGCGGTCAGCTAGAACTGATTTACCGCCACCGCTACGAACGAAAAGAGAGGTCTTATGCGTCTACAAGATGAACCGGATCTACCAGCACAAATAAATATTGTGCCGATGATCGATGTGATTTTTGCGATTTTGACGTTTTTCATCATGTCAACTTTGTACTTAACTCGTTCTGAAGGGTTGCCAGTGAACTTGCCAAAGGCGGGGACAGCACAAAGTGGACAGCCGGCAAAAGTAACGGTGACAATTGATTTGCAAGGGAAGTTGTGGCTGAACCGCCAGCCAGTTCAGTTGGAGAATCTTGCAGGTGCAGTCGGCCAGCAAATCAAGCCTGGTGAAGATTTGTTAGTGGTGTTAAATGCCGATAAAGGTGTTTATCACGGTAGAGTGATTGAGGTGATGGATCGAGTGCGTCAGGTAAAAGGGGCAAAGTTAGCGATCGCAACCCAAAAACAGTAGTCCCATCAATTTAGAAATATCAATAAGGATTCAATATATAGCAACCGCCTTGGCGGTTAGGGCAACTTCAAGTCTTACCTGGTTCATAATCCGTTACTTCGTCAAGCTTTTCCCTTTTCTCTCTTCCCTAGCCCTGAGCATCGGAGCATCGTAGCCCCTAGTCCCTAGCCCCTAGTCCCTACCTATACAAAACCGCCAGACGCTTATATTTCTAGGCGGTTGGCGGTTCGGATTTTTTATGGTAGAATTACTCAGGCACAAAAGAAACTCCTAAATTTGGTAACAGCAAGTAGAATCGCCGTTGAGCCTGAGATGGTAAAAGCTCAGAACATCAGATAGAGCTAGGGTGATGACCCAACCCAGACCAACCGCAAAACAGTGGAAATCTTGAGTTATCGAGCAAGGCAGTCGTAGTCCCATTAAAACTCATCAGCAGGATTGCTGTAAACGTTAGGAGCGACAAAATCTCTGCGCCCGCTGCCTCTTTCAGGAGCACGCTCGCCCTTTTGTTGGGTTTGCGCTGAAAGCATCTGTAGGGCAGCGCTGGATTGGAAGTCTTGTATTGACTTGTATTCAATCGCTTGAGCATTAGCGGCGAAGCCGATACCGAACAAGCTGAAGAAAATAATTGCTGTGTAGTTTTTCATGGGTAGTGTCCGTCTCTGTGTCCAATACCTGATACGGACAATCCCCTAACCAATCCGGGCACTATTTATCTAATTCTAGGGGCTAGGGGCTAGGGGCTAGGGAAAGAAGGGGCTAGGGGCTAGGGGCTAGGGGCTAGGGAAAGAAGGGAAAGAAGGGGAAGAAGGGGAAGAAGGGAAGAAGGGAATAGAATCAGTGGAGTTCAGTAATGAGCGAGTGTCCTAAACGCCTTGGCGGTTCCTATAATCGATTTAATGATGTCTTCCTAGTCGATCTAATTCTATTGTGTGGCTTCGATCAGCAGCCAACCGCCGGCAAAATTGAGCCTTCCCCAGACGGTGAGAGGTTTTTCACTTTCGCAATTCTGTAAGAAACTGTCAATTTCAGGGTGTAAGGTGACAAGCTTCCAAGTTTGATTAGCTAAAGCTGAGGGATGTGCGATCGCGAGTTGATAATCCTGTTCGCTACGACGATAAAAAATTCCTGAGAATTGGTAATTGGTAATTGATGATTGGGAATTGGTAATTGGTAATTGGTAATTGGTAATTCCTTCTTCCTTCTTCCTTCTTCCTTCTTCCTTCGTACAAGGGCAATTACCGCTAGCTGTATACTCTGTGGGGCGATCGAGGTAGTAGCGTTGCCAATAGAGCCAATCTGGGTGATTAGGTGTCAAATTAAAGAGGGGAATGATCGCGGCGGGAGCGATCGGATCTTGTAATAGTGCCTCTTGTAGCATTCTCACAGGCAATTCTCTGGGCTGAATACCTCTTTCTATACATAGTGCGGCAGCCATCCCTGCGGCTTGTCCGATGACCATAACTGCGGGTTGCAGGCGGGTTGCACCGTTGGCGATGTGAGAGACAGATATATTTTTTTCGCACGTAAGCAAGCCGTCTGTTTCAGCGGGAATTAGGCAAGTATAAGGTATGGTAAAGGGTGTTCCCGTCCAACGGCCACCCCAACGGAGAGATTTAGGTTGTAGGGGGATGCTACCGCTGGTGTAGTGGTGATCGTTGGCGTAATTGGCGATCGCGATCGCTAGGCATTCTCCGTTAGCATTGACTGGTAAGGAAGCGGCATTTCCAGAAGCGATCGGCAAAATATCCTGTTCCTTAATTGTATCTAATCCTTGCAAACGCCGACTTTCTCGATAGTAAGGATGCAGTGCAAAGGCAGAATTGGTAATTGGTAATTGGTAATTGGTAATTGGTAATTGGTAATTGGTAATTGGTAATTGGTGATTAGCAAAATTTTCCCCATCTTGCGATTTTACCATTTTGAAAGTGGGAAAAATATCCTCTGCTAAACCGTAGCGGCTACCTAATTTATTTTGAATAAAACGGGCAAAACTTTGGGTATGCCACAGACTTTCTTGGAGGAATTCTCGCCTAGATGATTCCGATTCTATTAAACGGTTAACTCCTTCGCCGTAGTCATTCCCTCGCAGCGGCCAATTAATCATAAACCGATTACCTGGTAGTCGGCCATAATTGAGAAACTTCTCTGGGCCATAGTTATCCCAAGCACCTACAAATTGACTCGGATTATCTATCGGTGGTGGGGTAATTTCTGGCGCAATAGCATCTGCACCAAAATCTTGCATAATTACAACCCAAGTGGGTGCTTGTACCGGATAGGTTTCTGTTAGAATATTAGGAGCAATTGGGGCGCTGGTTTCTCCCCATTCAGCTTGAAATTCCCAACCCCATCGATAGGGAATTTCCGCTATTGCTAGTAAGTCTCCCAACTCTGTTGCATCGAGAGTGATTTGAGCGTGGATGGTAAAATCTTCAAAGCGAACGCCGACAATTTTATTGTCTTTTTTTAACACTTCTTGGGGCGTTTGTCCAGCAATCCAATATAAGTTTGGCAACTGCTTCACCCAATCAGCAAAAATTTTAGCGCCGATGCGAGGATCGTAAGTAAAAAAGCTGACCCAGGCACTATCTAAGCCTCCAGGTTGTTGTTGTTGAAGTTCTTTGAGAAATGCACCCCATAAACCAGTTTGAAAAGCTACTAATTCGTTGCCATCTGGGGCCGATACGCCTGCTGTTGTGAGCATTCCTCCTAACCAGGAAAATTCACTTATTAAGATGGTTTTAGCTCCTCTGCGGGCGGCTTGTATTGCTGCCGCAGTGCCACCTGTGCCACCCCCAACTACTAAGATATCGGCTTTTAGTTCATTCATTAAAAATTGGTAATTGGTAATTGGTAATTGGTAATTGGTAATGGCTAATGGCTAATGGCTAATGGCTAATGGCTAATTACCCATTTTCCCCATCTTCCCCATCTCTTCCTCTTTCCCTAGTCCCTAGTCCCTTCTTTAGTGTTAAATTCTAAATATCGCTGGACAATATAAGGAAAAATATGAAAGCACAAGTGTTCCGAGGTGTCAATCAGCTAAGCTACGAAGAAATTCCCGTACCTGAACTTGAAAACGATGAAGTCCTCGTACAAGTACAAGTTGTGGGACTATGCCAATCGGACATAAAAAAAATTCGCTATCCTCTCTACGAACCGCCGCGCATTTTTGGACACGAAACTGCTGGTATAATTGCTAAGGTAGGCGATCGCGTCACCGGTTGGCAAGTAGGCCAGCGAGTAGTCGTCATGCACCACATACCCTGTATGCACTGCGACTACTGCCTTAATGAGAACTTTTCCATGTGCGAAACCTACAAAAATATCACCACAACTGCTGGTTTTTCACCCAGCGGCGGCGGTTTTGCCGAATATGTGAAAGTACCAGGCCATATTGTTCGCAATGGTGGTTTAATTCCTATACCAGAAAGTGTTACTTTTGAACAAGCTAGTTTTGTAGAACCTACTAACTGCTGTCTGAAAGCAGTTAAAAAAGCTCAAGTTTCCCCCGGACAAACGGTGTTAGTGGTGGGAGCTGGGCCGATTGGGTTAATGTTTGTTATGCTAGTGAAGTATTTCGGAGGAAGAGCGATCGCGACTGACTTATTGCCCTCTCGCATTGAAAAGGCTTTGAGTGTAGGTGCAGAAGCAGCTTTTGACGCGCGAGATCCCGATTTACAAGCTAAGATCGGGGTGCTTACTGGTGGGATGGGTGTTGATACCAGTATTTTAGCAGTACCGAGCGAAAAAGCCTTTTTTCAAGCTCTTGACTGTACCCGCAAAGGCGGGAAAATTCTATTTTTTGCCGAGTTTCCTGACGAGGTAGAAATTCCGATTAATCCGAATGTACTCTATCGCAGAGAAATTGATTTGATGGGCAGTTATAGTTCATCTTTTCGGGTACAATCTCTGTCTGCTGATATAGTATTTAATAAGCGGATTGATGTTGATGCTTTAATTAGCGATCGCTACCCTCTGCAAGACTTGAGCAAAGCAGTAGAACTTGCAGTTAAACCCACAGCAGATACTTACAAAATTCTGCTTTATCCTTAAATTGGTTAGTTGTTAGTTGTTGGTTGTTAGTTGTTAGTTGTTAGTAGAATTAGGACTTGCACGCGCCTCACGTAACGCCGCCATCTTGGCGGTGACTTGACCGCCAGGATGGCGGCGTTACGTATACTTTTGTGTAAGTCCTGTAGAATGTAGGATGGGTAAAGTGCACTGCAAACCAACTCTTTCAGGACTTACGCACTGTACTATAAACCCATGCTTGAGATTGCTTCCCTGCGGTCGCAATGACATAATTACGCTGTCTCTAGGCAAGTCCTATCTTTATTAACAGTTAACAGTTAATAGTTAACAAAATTTTGTTATCGATTGCACTAAGTTATCCACCTATCCTACAATTAATTAAGTGGATAAACCACCAACAACTAACCACCAACAACTAACAACTAACCACTAACAATAATGACAAAAAAAGGTTTGATTTTATGGTTTACTGGACTAAGCGGTTCAGGGAAAACAACAATTAGTAAAGCTCTAGAAACGGAACTGAAAGCCAGAGGTTGTAAAGTAGAAATATTGGATGGCGATGTTGTCAGAACGCATCTGTCAAAAGGATTAGGTTTTAGCAGAGAAGACCGCGATACTAATATTCGCCGCATTGGATTCGTAGCTCATCTTTTGTCACGGAATGAAGTTGTGGCAATTACCGCAGCCATCAGTCCCTACAGAGTGGTACGCGACGAGATTCGAGTAATGGAACCTAACTTTGTTGAAGTATATGTAAAAGCTTCTCTGGAAATCTGCGAAGCGCGAGATGTAAAAGGGTTGTACGCTAAGGCGAGAGCAGGCGAAATTAAGGGATTTACTGGCATTGACGACCCTTACGAAGAACCCCTCAACCCTGAGATAATTTGCTCTACAGCAGAGGAAAGTGTAGAGGAAAGTGTTCTTAAAATTCTCACCAAACTAGAGGAGTTAGGTTACATTTGAGTTTGATGGGCAAAATGAGGCTAAAAGCTAAAGGCGATCGCAATGATAACCAATCAGACAATAAATATCGTCAAAAGTTTAATAGCATCAACTCTGATGGCAGCGATACCTACGGCTGGCTACACCTACGCATCTTCTCCTAGTGTAGCCCAGTTGCCACCTCCCCCTCCTCCTTTGCCCGTGCCCGCACCATTTCCCGTTCCCGTACAGCCTGCCATCCAAACCTCTGAAGCATACACTTTAGGAGCAGGCGATCGCATTCAAATTGACATCTTCAACGTCCCCGAATACAGCGGCCCCAACGGTCAGCACCAAATCCTCGCCGACGGTACTCTCAGTCTCCCCTTAATCGGCAACCTCGGCGTTCAAGGCATGACCTTAGAACAAGCTGCTGACGAGATTAAACAGCGATATGGCAAATACCTCAGACGGCCGGTAATTACCCTGAAATTGCTCGCACCGCGACCTCTACAAATCGCCATTGCCGGCGAAGTTCACCGTCCCGGTTCTTATACAGTATCCCCCTCATCTGGCCCCGGTGGCTTCGCAGAGCAAGTAGGAACTCAACTTCCAACAGTCACGCGGGCCCTGAAAATGGCCGGCGGTATTACCCCCTCCGCCGACGTTCGCCAAATCAAAATCCGTCGGCCTCAACGCGGCGGGCCAGAACAAATTATTAATGTCAACCTGTGGGAATTATTGCAGAGTGGTGACTTACGTAGTGATATTACCTTACGAGATGGAGACGCTATTTATATCCCCACTGTCACTGATATTAACCGCGAAGAAAACCGCACTTTAGCAAATGCAAATTTTTCCTCAGAAAGTAATGAAGCTATTAATATTGCAGTAGTCGGTGAAGTGGCCCGTCCCGGTACTTACACTCTAGGTAGAGATATTCAAACCAATCAAATCACAGCCATCGAGGCTAATGGAAATCAAACACTGCTCAGCTCAAACGAACCTCCACCAGACACTAGCGGGCCAAGCACTGTTACTAAAGCAATTAAACTAGCTGGAGGCATTACGCAACAAGCCGACATTCGCCAGATTCAAGTTCGCCGCATCACCCGCGCCGGCACGGAACAAACGATTAGTGTTAATCTTTGGGAACTATTACAGGCGGGAGATATAACCCAAGACGTAATGCTGCAACAGGGAGATACTATTATCGTCCCGAAAGCAGATAATACAAACTCGATTGAAAATGCAGAAGTCGGAAATTCCAGCTTCTCTCCAGATACAATTAATATTAGCATAGTTGGGGAAGCGATCAGACCAGGAGCTATTGCTGTCCCGCCGAGCACTTCTTTAAATCAAGCCTTATTAGCAGCCGGAGGATTTAATAAAGCACGAGCCGATATGAGTTCAGTAGAATTGATTAGATTGAATCCGAACGGTACTGTTTCCCGGCGGACTATCTCTATTAATTTTGAGGCGGCGGTGAATGAAGAAACTAATCCTTTGCTTCGCAGTAATGATGTAATTATGGTAAAACGATCCGGTCGTGCGGCTTTCTCAGATAGAGTAGGTGGAACTATCGCTCCTTTAAGTCCATTCTTGGGAATACTAAGAGTTTTTGATTTATTCCGATGAGTACAAAATAAAAGTTAATTTACTAATCCTAGTCAAATTTCTCAACTCGAAACCGCGAACTATTGCCAGACCGATTAACAATCTGACTAACAATCTAAAATCCCCTTAAAAAGTTGTAGGTGAAAAATGAAGCCAGAACCAAATTCACAATTAACAGTAATTAATTCTCAGAAAACACAAGCATCACAGCCAAAATTAAATTCTGTTCTTTATCCAGACGAGTTTTACAGACAGCAAGATAAAACTGAAATAGAACAGACAAGTATCTGGGATGTTTTTCGACGCAGAGCTATTCTAATTGTGGGAGTCACAGCCGCACTAACTACGGCAGTTTTTAGCTGGACTTTAACTCAAACAAATGAATATGAAGGTAAGTTTCAACTATTAGTAGAACCTGTAATTACTGAAAACACCTTAGCAAAAATTTACTCAGGAGAGCTGAAATTACAACCAGCCGCACCCGTCAATCAAGAAAAATCTGGCTTTGATTATAACTCTCAGATTCAGGTTTTGCAGAGTCCCCAAGTCATGTCTCCCATTATTAAACAACTGCAAGCCAAGTATCCCGATATTGACTATAAAAGTCTGTTCGGAAAAACCACTGATAACGTCCAATTTGGAGAAGACAAACTCTCGATTAAACGCCTTAATAATACCAAAATTTTAGAAGTGCGTTATCGCGATGAAGACCCGAAAAAGATCCAATTTGTGTTGGATAAAGTTGTTGAAGGCTATCGCCGTTACAGCCTGCAAGATGGCAAAACAGATATCCGCAAAAGCTCTGATTTTATTCAATCCCAAATTCCACTCTTGAGGAAACGAATCGACGGCGCACAAGCAGAATTACAAAAACTACGGCAACAATATAATTTTATCGATCCTCAAATCCAAACTCAACAACTTGCTCAGCAAATGAGTCAACTTCAAACTCAGAGGTTGGACACTCAAACGCAGAAAAATCAACAGGAATTACTCTACAAAAACCTGGAAGCACAGCTAGGATTAGATCAAAAACAAGCATTGATGGCATCTGCACTTACCCAAGCGCCGCGCTATCAAGCTTTACTGACTCAATTGCAACAATTAGAAGCAAATATTGCGATTAATTTAGCTACTTATACTCAAGAAAGTCCGCAAATGCAATCGATGTTAGAGCAGCGCAAAAATTTGCTACCTTTATTACGACAAGAAGCTGAGCGAGTTTTGGGTACTGACTTAGGTAAAGTTAATCCACAAGTTTTGGCTTTTCAGGATTCTGTGCGGATGAAATTAATCGAGGAATTGGTGAATACTGCTAATCAAATTCAAGTATTAGGAGTACGCAACCAAGTTCTCGAACAAGCGGAAAAACAGTTAAGTCAATACGCACAAGTTTTTCCTGTGGTTTTGCGCCGCTATGCTGATTTGCAACGGGATTTAGAAACCAGTAATAATACGCTGAATGGTTTATTAGCCAAACAACAAGCTTTACAACTGGAAGCTGTGGGTGTCAAAGATGTGGCTTGGGATGTGATTGCTAAGCCAGAAATTCCTCGTTATCAAAATGGGGAGTTGATACCAGTTTCTCCAAATATGCCTTTGAATTTGGCTATAGGTGGAGTTGCAGGATTGCTTTTGGGGATGCTTTTAGCGCAGTTGGCGGAACGGTTTCAGCATAAGGTTTTCCACACGCCAGAAGAGGCTAAATATACTTTACAATTGCCTTTGTTGGGGGTAATTCCTGTTAGCGATAAAGTTTTGCGGCTTCCTTCTGCTGAGAATGCGGCGATTGATTTGGAAAATCCCCCTACTCCTACAAATGCCTTTCAGGAAGCTTTTAGATCGCTGAATGCTAATATTCGGTTGTTGAATGTTGATAGTCCGATTCGGTCTTGTGCAATCACCTCTTGTCAAGTTGCAGATGGTAAATCTACTGTAGCGGTAAATCTGGCAATGGCGGCGGCGGCGATGGGTCAGCGAGTGTTGTTGGTGGATGCCGATTTGCGACGGCCGCAGGTGCATGAGATGTTATCCTTGCCAAATTGGAAGGGTTTGAGTAGCGTAATTAGTCAGGATTTGGATGTGGAAGAGGCGATCGTGCGATCGCCTATAGAGGATAATTTATTTGTGCTTCCATCTGGCCCATTTTTTCCCGATCCAACTAAGTTGCTTTCCTCTCGAAAAATGCAACATTTAATGGAGAATTTGTCAAGTAAATTTGATTTGATTATTTACGATACTCCGCCGCTTTTGGGTTTAGCAGATGCGAATTTGTTGGGTGCTCATACTAATGGGTTAATGTTGGTAGTGGGATTGAATCAAACTGAGCGAGAGGCGTTGCTTTTGGCCTTAGAAGATTTGAAAATGGCTGGGATTCCGCTGTTGGGAATGGTGGCGAATGGGGATAAGGGAAGCAGGTATTATTATCAATCTTATGGTCAGAATTATTTTGAGCAAACATCGGCTTGAGTTGGGCGGTTGAAATCGCAGCTACACAAACAAAGTCCGCCTACGCGGACTAAAGAATAAAAATGGTATTTACAAAGTCTTAATCAATAGTTTAAGATTTTACAGAGATAGATACTTTGTGTCAAAAATGTTGAAAAAAAAAATCAACAAAGCGAACGCAGCAATAATAGATGGACAGCCTGATGTCCAAACTCCCATCGAATACTCTTGATTACAACCCTAAAAATATCAACCGAGTCGCTCTCACAAGTCCTCAATCATATCAAGGTCTTAACAATGAAAAATTTTACTCCAAAGTTTGATCAGTTAGTCCGAGAAATTGTTGCAATTAATCAAGCTTGGAAAGTGTCAGATGAATTGTCTCTTAATTTGGGCAATTCGCTAAAAGACTTAAAAAATCGTTTACAGGTGCGCCTCCTACGCAGCTATGCGCCACAGGAAGTATGTCTGGAATTAGACACAACAACTGAAAGCGAAGAACTACTCTACAGTCTACGACTTTTGCACCCCATAGATAACCGTTGCTACGCGGAACATTTGCCCGTGCGCGTGGCTGAAGAATTATTGTCAATTGAAGAATTACAACAGTGGACAAGCACAGAATAGTTGGGCTTTTAAACTGCTTATTTTGGCAATAGGGAATGATTGTATTAGTCAAGAGAATTTTAAATCAACGCTAGGAGAATAAGACAATGGGTATTTATAAACTATTTTTTGGGCAAGGTTGGGAACAAAGTATCTTTTTTTATCTTGCTGCTGTGGGGTTGCTCGTGTTTGCTATTGGGCTAGAGTGGAGTGATGTCCTGAAATATAAACGCAAACTCAAAAATAGCAATACATTTCTTCAACAGCCAATACCCCGCAGTCATTGGCGCTTTGTTCCTGGCATCCTGACTGCCATTGGCGTTTTGGGGACTTTCTACGGTATCACAGCAGGACTGGCTGACATCTCTCTAAATAATATTGGGGGGGATAGTCAAAACTTGCTGAAATCTAGTGTCACCTTACTTGAAGGCATGAAAACAGCTTTTGCCACTTCGCTAGTAGGACTAGGTTCTTCTAGTATTTTCACATTATTTTTAGCTTATTGTGATGGGGAAAGGCGAAAAGCCAAAGACAGTTTGCGAAATGAATTAGCCAACAGGAACCCCGATGACAATCAAGGAGCATCTCAATCACTAGCTGACGCTGCAAAAAAAATGGGAGATGCTGCCGAACAGATGGGAACAAAATTTGCTGAATTGATAAAAATTCAGCGACAACTGAGTCCGCAAGCTATCGGTCAAGAAGTTGGAAATGTAATGAAACCTGTGTTTCAAGAAATTCGAGTTGAATTAAAAGCACTGCGAGAGATTAAAGCGGATCAAGGTCAAGAGATACTCAGAAACTTAATTGAAGAACAGCGCGAACAGTTAATTAAACCGATAATTGGAGAACTAAGGAATAGTGCAACACTAACAAAAGGAGCCTCGGAAGCTGTCATGGATCTGAAAAATGAGCTAGGCGGTATTTCCCGCAGTTTATCAGAATCTATCGTTACCATTCAGCAATTCCAAGTAGATACTATCGGTCAACTTCAGCAATTTGCACTTAATTTAGAATCAATTTTAGGTGAGTTCCGAACGGATACTAAAGATGTCCTTCAACAAGTAGCAACAGAAGTTAAAGAGGCAGTTAATCAAAGTATTGTAGCAATGAAAAATCAGCAAAATGCCTTTGATGCAAGTGCCAAACAAGCGGCTACTACTTTTATCGGTATTCGCGAACAACTAGAAAAATCTCTGGAAACTCAGGCACAAATACAACGGGATTCAATTCAAGAATTTCAAAACAGCAGCCGTGAAATTTTTGCCGAACAAAGTACAAATCTCAAACAAGTAGGTGAGGAAGCTTCCCAGGCGATGATATTACAGCGTAATGCTTTTACCGCTAGTGCCAAACAAACGGCTGCTACTTTCAGAGGTGTTCGTGAAGAACTAGAAAAATCTCTGGAAACTCAGGCACAAATACAACGGGATTCAATTCAAGAATTTCAAAACAGCAGCCGCGAAATCTTTGAGCAACAAGCTAACAATTTAAAGTTAGTTGGCAACGCAGCTTCTCAGCAGATGAATGAAGCCAGGGAAAACCTAACTGCTACCCTCACAAATATTGATAATGTGCTGCAAAATACTCGCCTGACTGTGCAGGAAGAGTTACAGACGTTCCGCCTAAACTATCAAGCGGCTTTGCAAGAATTTTTTATGCAGCAAAATCAATTACTAGAGGGAACATTAGGCGAACAGCGCCAAGGTTTAGCTGATGTAGTTACAAACTTTCAGAAAGTTTTTGAGGAAGAATATAATCGACGCAAAGATATCTCACAAGAAATGCAGGAAAGCCTGATAAAAATCAAGGAAACTACCGCACAGGTGAACAAGTTCGCTCACGAAATTGGCTTGATTTCAGGTGAGCGGTTTGCACAACTGCAAGAGTTAGCTCGTACTATAGGTAAAGAAGCCTCCCATGTCGAAAAAGCTTACGAAAATTTGAGTAGAGAGTTCAATGGAGGTTTACAAAGCTGGAATCAAGAAATGATGGGTTATTTCCAGCGCAAATCTGAATCAGACATGAAGTTTTTTACCCAAGCTGACGAAGCAACTGCAAGAGTTTGCAACCAATTAGTACAGGCAGCGAACTATTTAGTGGCAGCAGAAAGCACTCGCAGAAATAGCAACGAACAGGATTAATTATGTTTGATTTCAATAGTTTTCAACAGGAACCAGAAATAGAGGAAGAAGACTCTAACGTTTTGCTCTCGATTGGCGATTTGATGTCAGGGTTGCTGATGATTTTTGCCCTTTTATTCGTTACCGTTCTCGTACAGCTAAAAGATCGGGAACAACCGCGCCGAGTTCTGATTGGCACTGTAGTTGGAGCTATGAAAGCCAATAATATTAAGGTAGAGGTTAACCCCGAAACTGGCGATGTGACCATTCAAGACAAGATTCTTTTCGATCAAGATAGTGATGAATTAAAACCCGAAGGTAAAATATTTCTCAACCAATTTATTCCTGAGTACAGTCGTGTTATTTTCTCAGATCCTTCGTTTGATAAAGAAATTACAAGAGTGGTGATTGAAGGACACACTAGCTCAACAGGAGATTACGACAGCAACTTAGAACTTAGTTTATTAAGGTCGCTTTCTGTTTCTAAATTTATCTTCTCGAATGAGCTTAATTTTCCAACTAAATCAGACTTGAGGCAGAAAATTATCGCCGCAGGTAGGGGGGAAATGGATGCGAATCAACAGAAAGATGACGCTAAAGATCGCAAGGTAACTTTCCGGTTTCAGTTTCGCGGTGAAGATTCTTTGCAATTTTTTCAAGAAAACCAATCTTTACAAAAAAATAAACCATGAAATTTCACTTTCGCAGACTATCTATACCACCTGTATCTGAGCAACAGCCAATCAAATTAGCTGAACTTGCAAGTAAATTAAACGATCCGAGTGCTTATCCTGAATTAGATAATCTAGGAGAAATTTCTGCAACTCCACCCCGTCCTCTTGATGAGATATTTACCGACATCCAAAACGGTCAAGCTGACAGAGTAAGTTTGTTAGATTGGGCTTTTTGCCTTTATAATAAAATTGATTGGGATCGGGAAAATCCAACACAAAGTAGACAAACTTCTGAGGCAATTTGGGAAGAATCAACGCGCAATTATTGGCTAAAAAATGTCTTATTTTGGCGATTGGCACTCTATCTTAGCAATTCTAACTCTGACAACTTCGCCCCCTCCTTAGCAGATTGTTTTCCTGATTTTGCACTTTGCTTTGCTGACCAAGGTTTTCTGCCAGTAAAAATCCTGCTCAAACTCAGCAAGAATGAATCTGCTCGCGAACTTGCTCAACTCAGTTGGCAGCATTTACTCACTCCCGAAGAATTATTAAATACCGCTCAATTACCCTCAATGATTCCTACTGCGAATGCGGCTTTAGACTATATTGCCAATTTTTTTATCGCCGAAAAGTATTCTACTATTAATCAATTGGATTTACTGATAAAGCTCTTAAACCAAATGTCGGTCGAACAGCAAATAAGAGCGGTGGAAACTCTACTGAGTAAAGTTCCTACTGAAATTAGTAAGACGCTTTCAAAGTTAGTTGAATGGCTACGCCTAAACTACGGCCCTCGCACCGCTAATTCTCTATGGCATCAACTTTCTCCCGCAGCTAAATTAGCGTTGACGAAATGGATTCATGCTGCTAGTTACCGCGATTTTGAGAGATTGGTAGATGTACTTTTAGCACACTTGAATCCTGACAATAAACAGCACAATCAACTGAGTCGGCGCAGAGATTTTTGGTCAAACTATAGCGAACGTTTTGAGCGAATTCGTATTTTATTGCCTCAAGAATCTGCTAATACACTGGGTTCCCATTTACAGCGAGATGTGGACATTCTGGATGATGACGGCAGCGAGGCCACAGAAATCTGTATCTTTGATTTTGGTGATTACTTTGTAGTCGAATTTTTTCGGGGAAAGGGCAGCGAAATTCGCCTTTTTAAGCACCATCAACAACCTGATATTGAGCAAAAGCTTTTTGACTCTCCCACCTTGTCTATCAAGAAACTTCGCAGCTTTGGCGGCGAAGTTCACGATCACGTTTATCTTTGGCTGACTGCTTGCGAAAAATGGTTGAGAGACTTCGGCATTTGCCCTAACTCTGGAACTAAAATATTCAAAGGTCTGGGCGCTAGATATGATGAAAATACTGGACTTCCTACACCTTCAATAGAACAACGTCAAGATCGGGAAAAGCATTTAATGCGCTGGCGCTGGGAAATAGAAAAACTAGAACGGGAAGCAAAATCTTACTGTAAGAATATTATCAATTAGCTGCGATCGCGCTTAAGTCTTCAATTTTCCGATTCAAACTGAAAAAAGTAGTGTAGGGTTAGCTAGGGCGCGTTTTCAACCCCACTTGAGGACGATTAACAGGCTTGGGGACTCTCTTATGCGATCCCACTTCCGATCGGAAAAAAATCAAAAAAGCTCGTGGCGACCCCCCAGAAAAAAGATATAATAAAAGTTTGAGAGCTTTAAGCTCGATCGCATTGAGGAATACACGGCACCAGCCGCAAATGACAATCTTAGATTTACTCAAGTACCACCCCCGCCTAAATCAAAGCTTAGAGGGGGTTTTTGCATCTTTTTTGCAAAGGAGATGAAGGAATGGCTATTGCAACAATCAACCCCACAACGGGGGAAACACTCAAAACTTATGCACCAGACTCGGATGCAGAAATTGAAGCTAAGCTGGAATTAGCACAGCAGGCATTTACTAAATACCGCCGCCTGCCATTTGAACAAAAAGCGAAGTGGATGCAGGCAACTGCGGATATTTTAGAACGCGATCGCGAAAAATTTGCCAAAATTATGACCCTGGAAATGGGTAAAACTTTGAAATCAGCGATCGCAGAAGTCGAAAAATCGGCTTTAGGTTGTCGTTATTACGCTGAAAATGCGCCCCAATTCCTCGCCGACGCACCAGCAAAAACCGACGCTAGCCAAAGTTTTGTCCGCTACCAACCCCTCGGCCCCATTTTGGCCGTCATGCCTTGGAACTTCCCATTTTGGCAGGTTTTCCGCTTTGCCGCACCCGCACTTATGGCCGGCAATGTTGGCTTACTCAAACACGCCTCCAACGTGCCACAGTGCGCCTTAACGATCGAAGAAATCTTTACAGAGGCGGGTTTTCCCCCCGGAGTGTTTCAAACCTTACTCGTCGGTGCCGATAAAGTAGCAAAAATTGTTACCGACGATCGCGTTAAGGCAGCAACCCTGACAGGAAGCGAACCAGCGGGTGCAAGTTTAGCGGCGGCGGCGGGAAAAAGTTTGAAGAAAACAGTGCTGGAATTGGGGGGAAGTGACCCGTATATTGTAATGCGGAGTGCCGATATCGCCGCCGCCGCGTCAACTGCTGTCACCGCCAGGACGATCAATAACGGTCAGTCTTGTATTGCCGCAAAACGCTTTATTTTGGCAGATGCGATCGCTGACGAATTTCTCAAACATTTTGTCGCCAAAATGGAGGCTTTAAAAGTTGGCGATCCCATGCTTTCAGACACAGATATTGGCCCTTTAGCAACCCCAAATATTCTCCAAGAATTAGACACTCAAGTGCAAGCTTGCATTCAGTCGGGAGCAAAACTCTTGACTGGTGGTCGCGCTTTATCTGAGCAACCAGGAAATTTCTATCAGCCTACCATTTTAGCAGAAATTCCTGTCGATTCTCCCGCCCGCCTTGAGGAATTTTTCGGCCCAGTAGCCTTAGTATTCCAGGTATCTGGAATTGACGAAGCTATTGAGTTGGCAAATAGCACATCTTTCGGGTTAGGAGCATCAGCCTGGACTGCGGAAAAAGCAGAGAGCGATCGCTTTATTTCTGAACTAGAAGCCGGATCTGTATTTATTAACGGTTTAGTCAAATCTGACCTTAGATTGCCCTTTGGTGGCATTAAACGTTCCGGTTACGGTCGCGAATTGAGCGTCCAAGGAATTCACGAATTTGTTAACATTAAAACAGTGTGGGTGAAATAAATTGAAATAATCGGGAGGATAGGTGAAACCTATTAGGTGGACAGTTCATGCGCTGCAAAACCTCGCAGATTCAAAGATACTTGAGAGGACTTTAGTTATGAAAGTAGCTTACGATCCAGAAACAGATTCACTGACAATTACAATGCGAGAAAGTCGGATTAAAGAAAGTGATGAAGTTTACCCAGGTGTAATTTTAGACCTGGGCTATGATGGTGAAATCGTGCGATTTGAGATTTTGTCAGCATCTAAAGTTGTCCAAAAACTCCCCCAAATTCCAGTTGTTTTAGGCGAATAAATCCCAATTTACTGAGGAGAAAAACGGAAATGAACACAGCTCAATTATTAGTGAAATGTCTCGAAAATGAAGGCGTAGAATACGTCTTCGGACTCCCTGGCGAAGAAAATCTCGAAGTTCTAGAAGCCTTGAGAAATTCTTCAATTAAGTTTATCACCACTCGCCACGAACAAGGCGCAGCCTTCATGGCTGATGTTTACGGCCGCTTAACAGGAAAAGCTGGCGTTTGTTTATCTACCTTGGGGCCAGGCGCAACTAATTTAATCACTGGCGTTGCTGATGCTGACTTAGACGGTGCTCCCCTAGTAGCAATCACTGGACAAGTCGGCACAGACAGGATGCACACACAATCTCATCAATATTTAGATTTGGTGGCAATGTTTGCTCCCGTTACTAAATGGAATGCCCAAATTGTTCGCCCCAGCATTACTCCAGAAATTGTCCGTAAAGCATTTAAACTTGCTCAGAACGAAAAACCCGGAGCAGTTCACATAGACGTACCCGAAAATATTGCTGGAATGGAGGTTGAGGGCGTTCCTCTTAACAAAGATGACCGGGAAAAAACCTATGGTGGCTTCCAGAGTATCAATAAAGCAGCAGTCGCAATTTCTAAAGCTAATAATCCCCTAATTTTAGTTGGAAATGGAGCAATTCGGGCTAATGCAAGTGCAGCTTTAACGGAATTTGCCACTCATCTGAATATCCCGGTAACTAATACTTTTATGGGCAAAGGAATGATTCCTTATACTCATCCCTTAGCCTTGTGGTCGGCGGGTTTACAAAAACGGGATCATATTAGCTGCGCTTTTGAGAATACTGATTTAGTGATTGCCATTGGCTATGACTTAATTGAGTATTCACCGAAGAAATGGAATCCTGAAGGCAAAATTCAGATTATCCACATCGGGGCCGATCCAGCAGAAATTGACAGCAGCTATATTCCGATTGTAGAAGTTTTAGGTGATATTTCTGACTCTTTGAATGAAATTTTACGGCGGACAGATCGTAAGGGAAAACCAGAGCCATTTGCCGTGCAATTACGAACTGAGATTCGTGCTGATTACGAGCGATATGCTAAAGATGACGGTTTTCCAATTAAGCCCCAAAAAATAGTTTACGACTTACGGCAGGTGATGGGGCCGGATGATATTGTTATATCAGATGTAGGCGCTCATAAAATGTGGATGGCGCGACACTATCACTGCGATCGCCCCAATACCTGTTTAATTTCTAATGGGTTTGCGGCGATGGGAATTGCGATTCCAGGCGCGATCGCAGCTAAACTTGTTTATCCCGACAGGAAAGTAGTAGCGGTAAGTGGTGACGGCGGTTTTATGATGAATTGCCAAGAGTTAGAAACAGCCCTGCGGGTAGGTACTAATTTTGTTACCCTTATCTTTAATGATGGTGGCTATGGGTTGATTGAGTGGAAGCAAGAAGATTACTTTGGCAAGTCAGCTTTCATTAAGTTTGGCAATCCAGATTTCGTGAAGTTTGCTGAAAGTATGGGGTTAAAAGGCTATCGAGTTGAAGCTGCAAGTGATTTAATTCCTATACTCAAAGAAGCTCTTGCTCAAGATGTACCTGCTGTGATTGACTGCCCTGTAGATTACCGGGAAAATGCTCTTTTTAGCAAGCACGCTGGAGATTTAAGCTGCAAAATGTAAATTAGGTAATTGGTAATTGCTAATTGGTAATTGCTAATTGCTAAGTAGCTGGACAAAAATAAAGAATGTCATTGCGAACGAAGTGAAGCAATCGCAAGGCTTTGAGATTGCTTCACTTCGTTCGCAATGACATGGCCACGTTTATTTATGTCCGACTACTTAATTGCTAATTGCTAATTGAGGAAAAATTCTCCCAGTCTCTCCTTCTTCCTTCTTCCTTCTTCCTTCTTCCTTCTTCCTTCTTCCTTCTTCCTTCTTCCTTCTTCCTTCTTCCTTCTTCCTTCTTCCTTCTTCCTTCAACTTACCATTGCATGGCAGGACTTAGCAAAGCTGTTGCTGCTTCGCTGTCAACAGGCCTAGAGAAAAAATATCCTTGACCAAATTCACATCCAAGCGATCGCAGTTGAGCAAGATGGTGGGAAGTTTCTACACCTTCCGCCACCACATCCATACCTAAACTGTGAGCTAGCATGACGATCGCACGCACGATCTCAGAATTATCGCCATCTACACCCATTCTGCTAACAAAAGACCGATCTATTTTCAATGTGTTAATTGGGAAACGGTGCAGATAGGAAAGAGAAGAATAGCCCGTGCCAAAATCATCAATACATAAATGAATTCCTAAATCTCTTAATTGCGAGAGCATCGTAACGGCTGATTCTCCATCTTCCATGACGACGCTTTCTGTAATTTCTAACTTCAAATATTGACCATCTAAACCTGTTTCATCTAATACTTGTTTGATTTGTTCTATTAAGTCAGCTTGAGCAAATTGCCTGCCTGAAAGATTCACAGCTATGGTAAGTTGAGAATTGGGAACAGGCAAATTATAGTTAGGAAGAGGTAATTTGCAACTGGGAATGGGGACATTTTGTTCCTGCGATCCTTCGTTGATGGGTTGGCAATGCCGATGCGACTGGCTGTCGCCTACGCACATTTCCAAGCCACAATCAAATAAAGTGTTATTTAATTGTGAACTAGGATGTATATCTCCAAGTTGGAACTGCTGTGACCACGATTCAAGATTAGATGTCAAACCTGTATCTCTAGATTTGATCGCAGACTGCCCTAGTGAACGAGACTTTAAACTCTTTTGCCATTTAACCATCTGACCGCAAGCTTCCCGTAGTACCCACAGCCCTAACGGTACGATCAATCCAGTTTCTTCTGCCACAGAAATAAACTCTCCGGGTGCAACTAAACCCCGCTCTGGGTGCAACCAGCGAACTAGAGCCTCGAACCCGACTACAGTACCATGACTCAGGGAAACGATCGGCTGATAGTAAAGGACAAAGGGGGAAGAAGGGGCTGAAGAAGGGGTTAGGGTATAGGGGCTAGGGGCTGAAGAAGGGGCTAGGGGAGAGGGGCTAGGGGCTAGGGAAGAATTTTCTTCTTCTCTTTCCCTAGTCTCTAGTCCCCAGTCCCCAGTCTCGTCTTCTCTTTCCCTAGTCCCTAGTCCCTGTCCCCTAGCCCCTTCTTCTCTGCAAGTAAGCTCCACAGATCGCCGTAAGTCGCTCTCCAACTGCATTAACGCTACAGCGTGGGTGTGCATAGCAGCAGCAAATACCTGATAGCGAGCTTTACCTAGAGCTTTTGCTCGATACATAGCAATGTCTGCGTCTCGCAGGATGTCTCCTGGCCACTGATATTCAGGGGTACTGAGGGCAATGCCCATGCTAGCAGTGATAGTAACTTTGTGACCTTCTAAGTTTAGGGGTTGTTCGAGGGTCTTCTGTATGCGGTTAGCTGTGGCGATCGCATCGCTGATATCTTCAATTTCCTCTAGCAGGATGATGAACTCGTCGCCCCCCAGACGCGCGACGGTATCGCCAGAGCGCAGACAACTTACTAATCGGCGTGCGATCGTGTAGAGTAGGCGATCGCCAGCCTGATGTCCTTGGCTATCATTAATCACCTTAAACCGATCCAAATCTAAAAATATGACTCCAAAGTGATAATTTGGATTGCGTTTGGCGCGAGCTAAAGCTTGTCCGAGGCGCTCCATCAACAAAGCTCGATTTGGCAATTCTGTCAAAGCATCCTGTAGAGCATCGTGAAGCAATTGATCTTCAGCCGCCTTGCGCTCAGTCACATCGTGGCAATTCACGACAATCCCTTGCACCGCCGGCTCGTCAAGCAAATTTGTCGCCACCGCCTCCAACACGCATTCCTTCCCATTTTTGTGTCGCACGCGGTACTCCGCCAACCCCAAACCTACGCCGGGGTGGTTAATTACTCCTTCCAGCACTCGGCTCACTAGATGAACTTCATCAGAATGAACCCAATTCAATACAGATTCCCCCAGCACTTCTTCCCTGGAGTAGCCTAAAATCCGCTCTTGGGAAGGCGAGACATAACGACAGATGCCATTTTCATCCACAATCAAGATAATATCTGTAGCATTTTCAATCAGGGATCTGAATCTTTGTTCGCTTTGGCGGAGTTCTTGTTCTGTACGTTTGCGATCGGTAATATTTGTTGAGATACCAATTAGTCCCACAATTTTGCCAACAGCATCCTTAATCGCGTCTGCACGCATTAAAACCTGGATAATACGGCCGGTGCGAGTCTGCTTAGTGACTTCACCAAGCCAAGAATTACCGCTCATAATCGTTGTCAGGACATCCTCAGCAACGGCTCGATCTGCAAAGACAATCGGTATACCGCCAGCGGCATTAAATTCCTCTACGGTTTCGTATTCAAATAACTCTGAGAAGGCCTGATTTTGATAGATGTGAGTACCTGTAGCATCAGCCATCCCGATTGCGTCGCTGGAACTTTCCACAGCTTTGCGCTTGAGCATTAGTGATTCTTCTGCTAGCTTGCGATCGGTAATATCAATCCCAATCGTGAAGGCTGCCGTGCCGTTATTGTACTTTTGAGCCACAATCAGATAGTGTCGCAGACTCGGCCCGTTTTCTGTTTGCACCGTTGCAGTCATTTCTTGTATTGCTTCGGTTTGCGATCTGGCAAAAAAAGAGCGTACAAAGTGACAAAATTCAGAACTTGAACCTAGAAATCCGATGTCTTTGCCAGCAAATGCCTCTGGAGACAAGCCGTAAAGTCTAGCTAAATGGTGGTTAACTCCTAGGTAGCGTAAATCTGAGCTAATCCAAGAAACTATTCCCGGTACTGCTTCTAAAATTGTTTGTAATTGAGATTTTGCTTGCTGTAGGGATTCCTGGGCTTCTATGCGGTACGAGATATCTGATTGTACGCCGATGAAGTGAGTTAATTTGTCATTGTTGTCCCGGACGGGAGAAATTGCCAGTTTGTTCCAGAAAGCCGTTCCGTCTTTACGGTAATTTTTTAATACTACTTGGCAAGAACGCTCTTCGCGTAAAGCGTTGCGAAGTTCTGCTATCGCCGCTGGATCTGTATCTGGGCCTTGCAAAAAGCGGCAATTTTTCCCCTCTATTTCTGCTTGGGAATAGCCTGTTATTTGCTCGAAGGCGGGATTGCAGTAGATAATAGGACAGTCTGGCAGTCTGGCATCAGCGATGACGATGCCATTGTTGGAGGCGGCGATCGCGCGATCGCGCACCCGTAGCGCCTCTGAAACTGAAGAGCGATCGCTAACATCTTTGTTGTTATCTAAATTAGAGAGTAACCGCTCTTGTCTATCTCGCATTACCCCAACCTTTAACCGAAAGTTAAAAATTTCTCTGCTTTTCTTACTTTACAGTAAAACTGGCTGAAATCTTCTGTGTTGTAACATCACTATCTTTGCGGTCAAAAAACCGCCTCGACGGCGGCGTTACAAAAAGTTTTGCGTAATTCCTAATAAGAATAATTATTCATTAAGCAAATCTTTCTTGCCTCTTCCTTCCTCCTTCTTCCTTCTTCCCTCCTCCTTCTTCCTTCTTCCCTCCTCCTTCTTCCTTCTTCCTTCTTCCTTCTTCCCTCTTCCTTCTTCCTTATTTAAACCCTTTGCTTTCCAGTTTCCAAATGCAGCTAGAAATTAAATTTGTGCAGATATGAGCTACAATTGGCACTAATAAATTACCCGTCTCTAAAGCACTATATCCAAGTAAAAATCCCACAGCCGTTGCCCAAACTGCATAGGGCCATTGTTGCCAACCTCCCAAGTGCAAAATGCCAAAGAAAAAACTAGATAATACTAAGGCAATAATATTAGACCCGAAAGCAGGCAACATTACACCTCGAAATAGTAATTCTTCACTCATTCCAGGTAGAAGTCCCAGCCAAATTAAGTCAGGCCAAAACAGGGGTTTAAGCACTAATTCTAAGTAAGTGTCTGCACTACGGCGATAAGCTGGCCATAAGCGGTAGATGATTGTACTTGCACCTGTAATTGTGATGCCGATCGCTAGCCCCCAAATTAAGGCTAAAGGTGTTAACTTGACAGGTAACAGGGAAACAGATCCAAATTGCAGCCACAACTTAGCAACAGTCAGCAAAATCACTGCTGTCACTCCCATTGCTACTAGAATTTGAGTGCGTGTTAAGGGTTCGAGTTCGGGGTTGTTAGGAAGTTGTTCTGGCACTTTGGAAGAAGGGACTAGGGGCTAGGGACTAGGGAAAGAGAGAGGGAGAGGGTAGAAGGGGAGATGGGGAGGATGGGGAAGGTAAGTAGGAGGGATTAGCAATTAGCCATTAGCCATTACCAATTACCAATTACCAATTACCAATTACCAATTACCAATTACCAATTAGCAATTAGCCATTAGCAATTAGCCATTAGCAATTAGCCTGAATAGATAGACGACTTAAGGGGGAGATTTCGGGGCGTAGAATAGCTGGATTAATTCCGGCTCTGTGAGCTACTAATACTCCTAATGCTTCTAAATATGAGTTTACCTGTAAAGCTTTAATTCCTAACTTCTCTGGGGTAGCTTGCATTTGGGTTTGATTTTCGCCGACGGCGATAATTTGCACTGCCGATCGCTGACTTAGACTTAGGATAGCACTACCGCCGCAAGCTGTTGCAGGTACTACTACTGCATCTATGCGATCGGCAGTTATTGGGGACTGGGTAAATTTTCCCTCGGTGACAAATTGGGGGGCTTGACTTAATCCCGCAAGTATGCAAGGTAGGAAAGTATAACCGATTTCTTCGGCTGCCGATCGCGGCGAAATCTGCGAATCTAGGGGAAGTGGTAACAGGGCGGGGGCGTGGGCACAAGGAATTTGAAAGGTTTTGACGATTAAATGGCTGATTACGGCTTCCGCCCCGGCTAGGGGGTCAACTCCTTGGCCATACCTGTATTGTTGCAATTGCGTGCTACCTTCGTCGTCGGGAAATCTGGCAACAACTGCGATCGCTTCCACTTTTGCTGTTTTAATCAGTGCTTCTGCTGCCCGTAGTAAACTGTCGGGATTGGCGATCATACCCCATGATGCCCCAGAATTAGAGATGCGTAACTCTACCTTCAGAGGGATATCTGTGACCACATAATCCGTAATATTAATACCTAATGTTGCTCTAGCAGCATCCGCAGCTTGTAAGTGGCGCAGTTGCAAGTCTGCTTCCATGCCTGAGTCGAGGATTAAACCGATGCGGTTTTGATGAACGGGCTGCAAACCCCAGCACCCAGAGGCAAATTTGTCAAGTGCATAGCCTTCGACATAGAGAGCGTTAGGTAAGGGCCAATACAACTGAGCGCCGTTGAGAACGTTGGGGTGAGTAATCAGTGTATCGCAAATTTGGGCGATCGCTCTGGCCACTGGTAGCGCATCACCAGCATAGCCCCCAATGGACGCGCCAACCCCTGTGGGGACAATCAAAACCACTGTAAAAGGGCGTAACTTCACGCCGTAACAGAGGTTTCAACTTCTACTTTTGTCCCCTCCACCAGCACATAGCCTTCAATCGTAGCCTTTTGCCGTGCCACATCAACGTCTGTGACAGCCCAGCGCAGGGGTTCCCCTTGTTTTTGGAGTTCCGCCTCAATTGCTGCGTGCAACTCTTCCGCAGTTTCCGGGAGGTCAATTTCTGCGGTAATGAAATGGGTTGTCATGGAAGGCTCCATAGTATTTGCAACCTTTAGGGGTTCAGTTGTTGATTCTAGCTTACTTTGAGGATTGACCGAATTGGCGATTGTACACAATCTCTTCCTTTTCTGTTTCAATTTTCAAGTTAGAGCGAGGATAGGCGACGCACAGCAAGACAAATCCTTCTTTCTGAAGTTCAGGACTTACCCCCATACAATCATCTTGCTCAACTTTACCTTCGATAACTTGAGCAGCACAAGTGGTACAGACTCCTGCATTGCAAGAATTTGGCAAGTCTAGGCCAGCTTTATCCGCAGCGACAAGAATTTTTTGATCTTCTGGCACTTCTATGGTATAGCTCTTGCCTTGGTGGAGAATTTCTACGGTGTAAGTGTTGGACATAATTAATCATTCGTAAGCCTCAAATTATTGTACAGCTCAAGAGCAGAAAAATGAACAGAAATTAAGCACCACGCTTGGTAACGCCGCCCTCTGGGCGGTATCCTCACCGCCCAGAGGGCGGCGTTACAGATACTTAGACTTGTTAGTCAATATTGATATTTTTGGGAGGTTTCAGTTGGTCTGCTTTCAAGATTTTGGGCCCAGATTTCTAGAAAGATACTAGCGATAATCCTGTCGCTGAATATCTCGCAAACGAGCTTCTGGACGCTTAAATCGATCCATTTGAGCCTCAAAGAAACGGCGATTAGCCATTAAATTCGCAGGATTTGGATCGTCCAAAGGATATGAAGTAACCGTCCGCAAAGCTTGAATTACAGCCGAAGTTACATTATACATCGACCGCTGAAAAGTAATCCCTAATTGGATTAACATATCATCTTCGCGCCGGCAATGTTGGCGATAGTAATCCACCAAATAAGGCGGTAAAAAATGTAACATATCCTGCATCAACAATGTTGGTGGAATCCCCGCAGTTCCTACGGGAAAAACATCAGCATAAAGAATGCCATAATGGAAATCTTTTTGCTCATCAGGAACCTGTTTTGCCTGAGCATTATAAGACTTTGTACCCCGAAAAGGTGAAGTGCGATAAAAAACCGCTTCCACATAAGGAAGTGCCGCTTCATGCAGCCAGGTAAAACCCTTTGATTTCGGAATAATTTCGTAGCATTCCCCGCGAATGTAAACATGATGGTAAATAGGGCGGTTAGCTACCGCAAAAATCCCATTTACTAGAAAATTCATTGCATCTGGGACACCTTTAAATCCTCCTTCATCATAGATATCTGACATTTCAAAGAAAACCGGAGCCATCACTTCCCAAAACAAGCCTAAATTTGAGAAGTAAGACATCTGACGGCACTGTTCCAAAAACATATCTGGAAACAGTTTATAAAGCGCCATCATCGGCGGATTGTATGTGAAATAAGCCTTAATGGCTTTGTCAGCATTCGCCTTATATTCTGGGCTTTCCAGATAATCGTTAAATCCCCCGCCCATGCCTTGATGCCAAAGCATCGAACGCATACATTCTTCGGCGAATTCCATATTAATGCGGTCGTGCCACAAGTGATGAAATAAAGTCGGCATTTTGCCGATTTCGCCCTTCTCCATAAATGCCAAAAGTTCTGGGTGTGCCGTAGCCGGGCCGCGCCAAACCCGCAAATCTGCATCATCACCAGCGTAGTGATTGTGCAAATCTAAATACTCCTGGGGGATGAAGTATTTAAAGAAGGGAAATGGGTCTAAAAATACGCGCTCAGCAATATAAAGTAAATCCCGCCAGTAGAAATCCATCGGTACAGCATAAGCTTTGTAAATGCCGATGATTTGCATGAGATTTTCTGGGGTATCTGGCAGCATTGACCCGCCCGCTTCTAATCTGTGAATGACTTCGGCAAATTCATGCTTAGAAGGCGGAATTATTGTTGTGGATTTAACAGGATTTTGTACCATTTTTGTTTCCCTTTGAATGTCAACTTGAAAATTTTAGTTATGGCTTACGCAAAACTATCCGTAACGCCGCCATCCTGGCGGTATCTTTACCGCCTAGAAGGCGGCGTTACGTAATAACCAACCATGAACCAAATACTTATTTTTCCGTCAATAGCATCCCATAGTAAAAAGGGGGCAATTGCTGCACGAAAAATTACTAAGGAAAGGGGAATATATTTGAGCATTATTGGTTCATTGTTCATAGCTATTTCCTTCTTCCTTCTTGCTTCTGTTAGTGAATAGCTACTTGAGAATTGTCTGTAACTGGAAGCGTTGTAACTATCGCATTTGTCGTGGCTTCAGTCCAACGGACTAACCAAGTAGGCTGCACTCCTAAAAAGAAAATTGTTACTACCAAAATCAGTGCCGGGATGGTTTCAGCCAACTTAACTTTTGGATAGTAAGCTAGCTTATTATCCAGTTTACCAAAACAAGTACGATTGAGCAGAATCACAAAATAAACTGCCGTTAAACCAGAGGCAATTATGCACAGCAAAGTCTCGATTGGAAAGGCGGAAAAACATCCTTGAAATACCAGAAATTCTGCGATGAATCCTACTAAACCTGGAATACCAGCACTTGCCATTCCACCTATAACTAGCAGAGCACTAATTAATGGTAAACCCCGAATTGGGTTCATTAAACCGTTGAGAATATCTAAATCGCGAGTGCCAACTTTAGTTTCAATTACACCTACTAAATAAAACAGCAAAGCCAAAATTAAACCGTGACTAACCATTTGGGCAACAGCGCCCACCATTGCTAATTTTGTGCCTGCGGCTGCGGCTACTAAAATATAGCCCATGTGACCGATAGAACTGTAGGCAACCATGCGCTTAATGTCTTTTTGCGCGATCGCACTCAAAGCCCCATAAAGTACGCTGAAAGTCCCAATAATTGCCAACCAAGGAGCAACTATTGTCCAAGCTTCAGGAAACATTTGTAAACCAAATCGGATTAAGCCATAGGTTCCCAATTTGGCGAGAATACCGCCTAACATAATTACAACTGGTGTGGAAGATTCCACATAGGCATCTGGTAGCCAAGTGTGTAAGGGAACTAAGGGAATTTTGATACCTAATCCGACTAACAAAACTGTTAGCAGTATTAGTTGTGTCTTCAAAGATAGTCCTTGAGTTGCGATCGCATCGTAATCGAAATTAGCAGAACCTGTCAGCCAAGCTACGCCCAAGAAAGCGGCCAAAACTAGAATCCCGGAAACAGCAGTGTAGAGCAGAAACTTAATCGCTGCGTACTCCCGTTTCTTGCCTCCCCAAATAGCAATTAAGAGGTAAAAAGGGATCAATTCTAGTTCATAAAACAAGACAAACAGGAGCAAATTTTGAGCGATAAAAGCTCCTGCAACCCCAGCATTAATTACTAGCAACAAAGGATAGTAAAGCCGGGGGCGTTCTATCGCATCACCGCTACCATAGATCACAATTGCTGTCAGAAAACTGCTTAAAGCTACCAGGGGCATTGATAAGCCGTCAACTCCCAATTTATAGCTCAAACCTAATTGGGGAATCCAAGGTAAATATTCTTGAAACTGTAATCCTGAAGCAGTTAAATCAAATTGGGTCAATAGCCAGACAGTCCACAGAAAGATAGCAGCAGCGAAAGCTAATGCTAGGTAACGCAATCTGTTTGCAGTTTGGTTTCCTGGTAAAAATCCGACGACAGCGGCACCCAAAATGGGCAACCAAAGTAATGTACTGAGCATAGTTTCAGTTTGGTTTGTAATGTATGATATTAAGCTGCGGACTAGCATGGCCGGGGCGGGTTTATAAAATTTGTTGGTACTTATGTAATATCTAGGCGAACCCGCCCCTACACAATTTAACAAGATACAAGTCCAATCGTTAATTGTTAAATTTAAGATTTAAGATTTTAAATTACATCTCAAATCTCAAATCCCATTAACCGCCAACTATTAGCGAAAGCCGAGACAAGATTGGCAAAGTTAGTAACAGTATCAAGCCAGCGACTCCAATCAAAATTGTCAGAGCATAAAACTGAGTTTGACCGGAAACGTTGTACTTTAAACTTTGTCCGCTGAAAACAGTTGCTAAACCTACAAAGTTTACCAAGCCATCAACGAGAAAGCGGTCAATCCAGAAGATGATTTTTGATACTAGATCCACCACAAATACGATGCTGACGCGGTAAAGTTGAGCGGTGTAAAGGTCATTAGCAAAAAAGTTTTGCAATCCTTGGGAACCTAAGCGCACTGGTTTGGCAATGTTGTCATTTAGGTAAACAAATACTCCGCTACCAAAACCGATGGCTGTTGAGGCGATTAATAAGCCAGCAATGACTATATTAATGTTTGCCCCAACTGGCAATAATTGCCACTGAATTAACATCAGGGGGACGTGCAAGGTAAAGCCCATTAAAATTACCATTGGCAAGATAAAGGGCCAATGTAATTCGGGCGATCGCGCTGTCATTGCTGTCCTTGGTTTGCCGCCAAAAATTAGGCTAAACTCCCGCGTTAAACTGAAAGCGGTTAAGCCATTTACGGCTAAAACAACTAAAAATAGCCAATTTCCATCATTCCACAGGCGATCGCACATTTTCAGCATTGACCAAAAGCAGCCAAAGGGTGGTACTGCTACTAATGCGGCTGCGCCCACCACAAAGGCTATTCCCGATATTGGCCGCCGCGACCACAGACCGCCCATTTGGGTAAGATCCTGAGTGATGTTATTCCAAATAATGTTGCCAGTGCTCATCACCAGCAGACTCATGGCGAAAGCGTAGGTAAATAGCAGTGTTAGCGCTGTCTCGGTTTGCTGCGTACCCACCGCGATAAACACCAAACCCATGTAAGCGCTGACGGAGTAAGATAGAGCGCGTTTGGTGTCAATTTGCGCGATCGCAATTAAGGAAGCGCCCACAGCAGTCACTCCCCCCACAAAAATCATCGCTGCCACACCCACAGGGGACAATGCAATCACTGGTTGCAACTTAATTAGCACCCAAGCCCCCGTTGACACTACGACAGTGTTACGCAAAATCGTCGCAGGCATGGGGCCTTCCATCGCCTCGTCTAGCCACAGGTGCAAGGGAAACTGAGCGCATTTGCCCATCGGCCCAGCGATTAAAGCTAAACTCAACAGCGTGGCGACTGTGGGATCGATAGTTGCAGTCTTGGCCCATGCTGCCAACTCGGTAAAATTCCAAGTTCCAGCCATTGGTAAAAGGGCAACCACTCCCATCAGCAAAATTAAATCTCCCACCCGCTTTGTTAAGAAAGCATCGCGGGCACCGGTCACTACTAAAGACTGGTTAAACCACAACCCAATTAATAGATATGTACCTAAAGTGAGAATTTCCAGAATGATGTAGCTGAAAAACAGAGAATTGCACAACGTCAGGCTGCACATCCCCGCTTCAAACAGTCCCAGCATGGAATAAAACCGCGCCCAACCCCAATCCATCTCCATGTAGCCGACAGCGAAAATTTGAGCAATCAGGTTCAAGCCTGTGACCAAAACTGTTGCACCGACAGTGATTGAAGAGATTTCGAGGGGAATAGTCAAGTCTAGGCCAGCTACGTTCAACCAAGGTATCAGGATTTGCTGTGACGGCTGGTTCCAAGTCGCAGACAAAGCTAGTATCCCGTGTACAAAAGCGATAAAGGTCAGGAGCCCATTCACGTAGCCCGCAGGTCGGGGCCCTGTGAGGCGGGTGATTCCGGGAAACCACAGTGCAGATAAGACTGCACCGATGAGGGGATAGCAGGGTATCAACCAAACGGTCTGGAGGAAGATTTGGGCCATTGGCATTACCTGTCAAGGGTTACAAAAAGTTAAAAATCTGAGAATCAGCCTGAGTTGCGATCGCAAAAGCAGGCGCATCAGAATATTGTTCTTAATTTTAGATTAAGTTTTGCCTTACTTTTTCATCTTTGATTAGACAAATTTGTAATGACCCCACTAAATTTCGCTTATATATAACATTTGCTTATACAATATGAAATCAGCATTAATCTTGCTGCTTAAACAAAGGTCAAAATCTTTTTCTGAAATAACTAATTGCAATTTCTGGCCAGTTTACTAATAGATCGGTGCGCTTTTATCTGGAAACTTTAAGTATAGAAATAACGTCTGCTTGTGAGTAAAGTTGTCACCTTTATATATTTGCCATGAACAATCAATCTTTTTTACAAGTAACTAGCCAACTCAAAAATGAAGATTTTTTAGAAAAAGTTTACTGTACTTATTTAAAACGAGATTCTGATATTCAAGGGAAAAAATTTTTTCTTTCTCAATTAGAGAATGACAAAATTACACGACCGGAAATCCTCACATCATTCTTGACTTCACCGGAGTTTCATTTGATACATAACTGGGAAAAAAGTATTTTAGAAATGCCGGATTTGGAAATCATTTTATATCATGTACCTAAAACAGCAGGCACAACTTTTTTCATAGCTTTAGTACAGGTTTATGGTGCAGAGAAAATTGCTGGTTACTTGAACGAAAGGATAGTATTAAGTGAAGGTGTAGAACCCAAAACAATTAAGGCGATACAAGGTCATGTGCCTGCAAGAAAGTATTTCCGTCCTGGTAAGGCTAAAGAAATAATTTGGTTAAGGCATCCCATCCAACGATTAATTTCATTATATTGTTATTGGCTAAGTACGCCACCTGCTGAAGAGGGGAATAATTATCAAAGTTATCTACGAGAAAATAACCTAAATATTGTGGAGTTTGCCCAGATTCCTGAGATCCGCAATGAAATGTCTACCTATATTGGAGGACGCAATTTAACAGATTTTTATTTTGTGGGTATCCAAGAATTTTTTAAAGATGATTTAATAGATTTAGCAAAAATGTTGAATTGGCCAGAATTTCAAATAACTTATGAGAACAAAAATAAACATCAAGACTATAACTTTTTGCTGAGAAGTATTCAAGCTGACAGCAATATCATGAAACAACTGATAGCGCTGAATAGTGAAGATTTAAGGTTGTATCAAACTGCATTAGATATGAGACTTAAGCGAAAGCAGTCCAATAAGCAAGTCCAAAACTTGGAAATTGCTGGGATGGGCTGTAATACTACGTCTGGAAAATGGCGTTACATAGAGTAATTATCCGAAATTAAGTGCTTGGTGCGATCGCTGATATTAAAACATATAGGAACTTAAGACTTACGCACGAATTCAATCGCCCTCAATATTTATATTTTTCGGAGGTTTAGGTTGGTCTTCTTTCAAAGTTTTACGCCCCGATTCTAGATAATCTTTGTATAAATCAACAAACATTTTACTGAGATCGGATAAAGAAATCTTTTCTCCATTGATTTGAGCTTTAATATAAGCCTTCAGCACTTCAATGTAAGCTAAACCGAGAGCAAGTGTTAAAGTTGCGGCCGTTGCGCCAGAAATCGCACCTCCGACTACAGTACCCGCACCAGGGATCATTTTAAGTAAATTAGTGACAATATTTCTACCAACCGCCGTAACTCCGCTTGCACCTGTAATTGTGGAAAACATAGCAGAGATAAAGCCTTTATCAAAGGGCAATCCAAAGATGACAGTAATGTTAGCAATCATCGCTGTTTGGACAGTAACAAGTAGTGGTGCATCTGCAAAAGGTATGGGAGTTGCACCAATAATGGCAGAACCAGTAACATAACCAGTTACATACTTAAAAGCTATATCTGCTTTGAGAGCTATACTCGCAATTTGCTCTTTAACAAATGCTTTTTTAGCTACTTCTGGCAGTAACTGAAATGTATAATTTACTAAACGGTCTAAACTGTGTGCTTTAATAGTGTAGTCGTCGTCAAGTTCTTCTGGTTCTGCCAGCACTGGTATGATTTGGCTCACGGGCAAATTCATGCGATCTAATACTTTGAAAAACTCACTCGGTTTTTTAGTTGCTGTCTGAGTAAGTACCAAGATCGTTGGCACATCTTTAATTTCAAGTTCTTTAAGCCAGCTTTCTTCAACAGGCTCTATTCTATTTGTTCCGTGATTGATGCAGTACCAAACGACGTGAATGTGTTCTACTGGGTGTAGCAGTCTTTGGTCATCAATTAGTTTATCAACATTTAGCTGAACAATTTTAATTTGTTCTGCATTTAGCTCTAATCCTGGGGTATCATAGACGGTTATGGGACAATTAGGCTTAGTATATTGGCGAATTCCTTGGGTAATCGGTCTTCCGACACCTGTTTCTGCTAAGCGATCGCGAAAAACTGCGTTGATGAGGGTGCTTTTCCCTACGCCGGTTTTGCCGATGACTAAAACGTTACACTGTCCGACTTGATTTTCGGCTTCTGTAAAGGCGGCAAAACTTTTGTTCAAGAGTTCGTCGAAGGAAAAATCTTCTGACATGGCTTTGCTCCGAGAATGGCGATCGCTCATATTAAAACATACCACAAAGGCGAGAGCTTTTGCTACAATGGTGCGCCAAGGTTTAATCTACTTAAGACTTACGCACCGATCGTAACGCCGCCCTCTGGGCGGTGAATTTAAATTATGAGGGCGGCGTTACAAATACTTTTTCGGAAGTCTTACTACTATTTCAATACTAGGTTTAGCATCTACTTATTCAATCGAAAGCAAGTAATCTCAAAATCAATAAAACACCGATTATGAACAATCAAAAACTGATTCCTGATAACGAAACTGGGCGTTTGAAGGCACTTCAACGTTATGAAATTTTGGATACACGCCCAGAGGGTACTTTTGACCGAGTTACTGCAATTGTCGCTCGACTATTGCAAGTTCCTATTGCTGTTGTTAGCTTAGTAGATAAGAATCGGATTTGGTTTAAGTCGCGTCATGGTTTAGATGTTCAGCAAATTGACCGTTCCCCAGGTTTATGTGCATCAGCAATTCTTTCTCCTGATATCTACGTGATTACAGATGCGAGTAAAGATGAACGTTCTGCGGCAAATTCCCTTGTAACTAGCGACTTCGGATTACGCTTTTATGTTGGAGCTCCACTGCAAACTCACGACGGCTATAGCTTGGGAACTTTATGTGCGATTAGCAAACAACCACGAGCTATTTCTCCGCAGGAAATGGAAATTTTAAATGACTTAGCTGGAATAGTCATGGATGAAATGGAACTCCGTATTGCTGCTAGAAAAGTCGATGGGTTAAACACCGAATTAGCCGAAGCCAAAGAGAAAGCCGAAGTTGCCAACGAAGCTAAAAGCATATTTCTTGCTAACATGAG
The DNA here is from genome assembly GCF_029167235.1 of Kamptonema sp. UHCC 0994. Taxonomy (GTDB): domain Bacteria; phylum Cyanobacteriota; class Cyanobacteriia; order Cyanobacteriales; family Microcoleaceae; genus Kamptonema. Next base: position 58,309 of record NZ_JARFTR010000271.1, read on the forward strand.
TCACGAATTGCGATCGCCTCTTAACGCGATTTTGGGTTTTTCCCAAGTAATGACTCGGAGCAAAAGTTTACCATCAGAACACATAGAAAATGTCGGGATTATTAGCCGCAGCGGCGAACATTTACTCTCTTTGATTAACAATGTTTTAGATTTATCTAAAATTGAAGCCGGGCACACCACCCTCAACGAAAAAAACTTCGACCTTTATCGTCTACTAGATGACTTGGAAGATATGTTTCATCTAAAAGCAGACGATCGACGTTTACAGTTACTTTTCGAGCGCAGTCCCGATGTTCCTCGCTATGTGCGGACTGATGAAGTTAAACTGCGCCAAATCTTAATTAACTTACTTAATAACGCCCTTAAATTTACCCAAGAAGGCGGCGTTTCAGTTAGAGTAGTAACCGATAGCGTATCATTAGTCACGGGTAAAGCAAGCAAACAAATCACAAATGACGCGGAAAAAATCACCCTTCGCTTTGAAGTCGAAGACTCTGGCCCTGGAATTGCCTCAGAAGAATTAGACACGCTATTTGAAGCTTTTGTACAAACTCAAATAGGTAAAGAATCACAGGAAGGCACGGGTTTAGGATTACCAATTAGTCGTAAATTTGTGCAGTTAATGGGAGGGGATATCACTGTCAGCAGTGAGCTGGGAAGCGGTAGTAATTTCAAGTTTAATATTCAAGTCAGCATCGTTGATGCCAAGGAAATTGAGAGCAAACAATTGGCACGGCGAGCGATCGCTTTAGAGCCAAATCAACCGCAATATCGAATTTTGATTGTTGATGACAAACCGCTTAATCGCCAACTGCTAATTCAATTGCTTAATCCTTTTGGTTTTGTCTTGAAAGAAGCGATAAATGGCAAAGAAGCGTTAGAAATTGCAGATAGTTGGGAACCTCACTTAATCTGGATGGATATGAGGATGCCAGTGATGGATGGCTACGAAGCAACAAAACAGATTAAAGGTAGCACCAAAGGTCAAGCAATAGCAATTATTGCTCTAACCGCAAGTGTTTTAGAGGAAGAAAGGGCTGTCATTCTGTCAGCGGGTTGCGATGATTTTATGCGGAAGCCATTCCGCGAGGCAGATATTTTTGCTGCCATTGAGAAACACATTGGCGTACATTTTATTTACGAAGAATCTAGTGCTAAAAGTTCCGAAAATCAGTCTAAGAGCAATAGTCAAGATGCTCTTAACTCGTCGATTTTGGCATTACCTAGCGAATTATTGGCTAATTTGTTAGAAGCTGTAAAGTTTTCGGACATGATGAAAGTTGATAGCTATATTGAAGAGATTGGCGCTCATAATCATGGGCTAGCTGAAGTGCTGGGAAGTTTAGCGCATAATTTTGAGTATGACAAAATAGCGCTCTTAATTGAACAGGTGAAGAAATAATCAAAGATATGTAGTTGCGCTAAAGCGCAAAGACAGCGCAACTACATACCTAAAAATCAACCCCTGTATTGTGAAATTGCGGAAGTTTTTTTACTGTAAATCTAACTTTAAGGACATGAATAACTCTCTCATAATTCACCAGAAAGCTGATATCTTAGTTGTTGACGATATTCCAGAAAATCTACGTCTTTTAGCAGGAATATTAGCGGAGCAAGGATACCGAATTAGACCTGCAAAGGATGGGATTCAAGCTTTGTCTATTGCTCAAAATATTCCTATCGATCTGATTTTACTGGACATTATGATGCCAGGAATGAATGGTTATGAAGTTTGCCAAAAGCTAAAAGCAGACGAAATGACTTGTGATATTCCAGTAATTTTTATCAGTGCAATTAATGAAGTGCTAGATAAAGTCAAAGCTTTTGCTGTGGGTGGAGTTGATTACATTACTAAACCTTTCCAAGCCGAAGAAGTATTGGCTCGTGTTGAAACACAATGTCAAATGCGTTTTCTGCAAAAGAATCTTAAACAAAATAATGAGATTCTGAGTCAGAAAAATGAGGAATTAACTACAATTTTAAAACAACTGCAAGCTACCCAACAAGAACTAATTCAATCCGAAAAAATGGCAACTTTAGGACAACTGGTTGCTAGCATTGCCCATGAAGTTAATACCCCATTGGGTGCAATTCGTTCTTCAGTGGGCAATATGTCTAAATATTTGGCTGAAACCTTTGCTGAATTGCCGACAATAATTCGCACTCTTTCTCCAGAAGAACTAGAAATTTTCTTTACTCTGGTAGAGCGATCTATTCACAAAAACTCAACAATTTCTCTGAAGGAATCTCGGAAGTTAAAACGAGAATTAATTAGACAAATGGAAACTGAAAAAATTGGTAATTGTGATGTCATTGCTGATACTTTGATTGACATGGAAATCTATCAAGATATTATACCATTTTTCCCCTTGTTAAAACTTCCTGATAGCCGAAATATTCTAGAAATTGCATACAATCTTTCTGGACTACAAAGAAGTACACAAATTATCTATACTGCTACGGAACGCGCGACAAAAGTTGTGTTTGCCTTAAAAACTTATGCTCATTACGACGAGACCGGTAAACGCATCAAAGCTAGTGTAATTCAAGGTATTGATACCGTCTTAACGCTATATCAAAATTCGCTAAAACAAGGAGTAAGTGTTATCCGTAACTATGTAGACTTATCCTCATTTTACTGTTATCCAGATGAACTGAATCAAGTTTGGACAAATATTGTCCATAATGCTATACAAGCAATGGATAATCGCGGTACACTAACCATTGATGTTACTCACGCAGAACAACAAGCAAAAATTAGCATTACTGATAGCGGTTCGGGAATTTTACCAGAAATCATTCCCCGCATCTTTGAACCCTTCTTTACCACCAAACCCCCTGGAGAAGGTAGTGGCTTAGGACTGGATATAGTCAAGAAAATAGTGGAAAAACATCAAGGAAAAATTGAAGCCGAATCCGTTCCTGGAAAAACTACTTTTACCGTTTTCCTTCCCATGAATCTCAAACAATAGATTCATTTTTCTATGATTAAGCTCAATCAATTATCAACCATTATCCATTATCTATTGCCATCATGTCTAAACCATTCATTTTATGTGTCGATGATGAAAAAGTTGTGTTGCAGAGTCTCAAAGCACAACTGAGAAAAGCCTTTGGTGATGCTTATAGTTATGAAATTGCCGAAAATGCAACTGATGCTCTAGATTTAATTGATGAACTGAACGACGAAGATATTAGTATTCTTTTAATTATTTCAGATTGGCTGATGCCAGGAATGAAAGGAGATGAATTTCTGATTCGTGTCCATGAAAAATTCCCTAAAATTGTGAAAATAATGCTCACCGGTCAAGCTGACGATCTTGCTATTAAGCGGGCTCAGAAATCAGCAAATCTCTATCGGTGCTTATTTAAGCCTTGGTCAGAAGTTGAGTTAATAGAAGCCATTAAATCTGGTTTAGAAAAACCATGAGTAAAAATGTAATTATCTGTGTTGATGATGAATTAACTATCCTCACAAGTCTAAAAGCAGAACTCAGAAAAGCTTTAAGTAGTGACTACATCATTGAAATTGCCGAAGGAGGTGAAGATGCGTTAGAACTCCTGAAGGAATTAATAGCAAATGATTATGAAATTCCTCTGATTATTTCTGACTATGTGATGCCGGAGATGAAGGGAGATGAATTATTGAGACGAGTCCACGATCTTTCTCCCAAAACCTTGAAAGTGATGCTTACAGGTCAAGCAACGATTGAAGCAGTAGCCAATGCAGTGAAGTATGCAAAACTCTACCGTTATCTTGCTAAACCTTGGCAGAATGAAGACTTAATCTTAACTGTCACAGAAGCGATATATAGCTATCAACAAGATAGAAATATTACTAAAAAAAATGCTCAGCTTGTGCGAATGAACCAGGAGTTGAAAAAGTTAACACTTGAACAATCTAAGTTGATTGCTGAACTTCACAAAAAAGAGCGGCATTTGCAAGAACTCAATGAGTCTTTCTTACGTTTTGTTCCGCGTCAGTTTCTCCAGTTATTAGACAAATCTAGTATTCTTGATATTCAATTAGGCGATCAGATTCAACAGGAAATTTCTGTGTTATTTTCGGATATTCGAGATTTTACCAGCTTATCAGAAAAAATGACTCCGCAAGATAATTTTAAATTTATTAATAGCTATTTATCATGGATGGAACCGCCAATCGTGGAAAATAATGGATTTATTGATAAATATATTGGCGATGCGATTATGGCTTTATTTAATGGTAACGTAGATCATGCAGTCAATGCAGGGATTGCGATGCTGCAAGCACTCGCGGAATATAATATGACTTATCACAATCCCGATCTTCCACCCATCAAGATTGGGATTGGAATTAATACAGGAATATCAATGCTAGGAATAGTGGGAGGAAAATCTCGGATGGATGGAACTGTCATCGGAGATACGGTAAATGTAGCCTCAAGAATTGAAGAATTAACGAAACACTATGGTGTACCATTACTGATTAGCGATTGCACCTATTTTGAATTACAAAAACCTGAAGCTTACTCTGTCCGCTTTATTGGTCAGGCTAAGGTCAAGGGTAAAGTGGAATTAGTGGGAGTCTATGAAGTTTTTGATGCGGACTCTCCCCCACTAAGAGATGCTAAATTTGCCACTAAAACCAAATTTGAACAAGCTCTGATTTTTTGTCACCAAAAGGAGTTTAAAGAAGCAGCAAAATTGTTGCAAGAGTGTCTACAAAAAACTGGGCCAGATACAGTGGCTCAAATCTATTTAGAGCGCTGTCAGCAAGCATTAATAACGTAACTATTTAATGCTGTGAGTGGTTTTGAATACGCTAAATTATAGCATTTTCTAGCGCAATAACTGATTAATCATCTGATTTGATTGTGACTCATAACTCCCGCCAAACAAATTAAAGTGATTCAAAATGTGATAAAGATTATATAGAATCTTCCTCCTCTCATAACCTCCCTCTAAGGGCCAAACATCATTATATCCCCGATAAAATGCCGCCGAAAAGCCGCCAAATAACTCTGTCATCGCGATATCAACTTCTCGATCTCCCCAATAGGATGCTGGATCGAAAATTACGGGTTCTCCTGTAGATGTTACCCCTGCATTCCCCCCCCACAAATCGCCGTGAACTAGGGAAGGTTGCGGTTTATGACTTGCTAACAAATCAGGAATTACTGCTAATAAACGTTCCCCTTGGGGAAAATGACCGCCTCGACGTTTAGCTAATTTTAACTGATAACCAATCCGATGTTCTGCCCAAAAATCAGCCCAATTTGCCATCCAAGTATTAATCTGTGGCGTTGAACCAATCGTATTATTAATATCCCCACCAAAATCACCTTTTAACAAAGTAGAACTAGACGGATTGTATTGGTGCATAGCCGCTAATTTGCGCCCCATCTCTTCCCAAGTTTTATTATCGCCACGCCCGCCTAAATCTAACCATTCCAACACAATATAAGCAGAATTTCCCTCAGTTCCCCAACAAATCGGTTGAGGAACCCGAATTGTCTGGCTATCCCACATTTGCTGCAATCCTAATGCTTCCGCCTCAAACATTGCTACTTGTGATGCTTGATTTAATTTTACAAAATAGTTGCGGGAACCGTCGCTGATTTCATACCCTTGATTAATACATCCACCACTAACTGAACGGCGGTTATCTATCTGAAATTTCTCTCTTGTTACTTCGGTAATTTGTGTAGCAATGTTATTCCACATAAAGTATCAAATTTATGGATAAGTTGCAATTAATGGTTCCCTCGCGGGGTGGGGGCGGGTTTTTTAGTCTTTGGGTATTATTTAAAAGCTATTGGCTAACCCGCCCCTATAGGTTGTGACAATAGTATTAAGAGATCGGGTTACAAACTCTTCTTCAATTCCGTAATTAAAGCCTCTCCCATTTCCCGACAACCTACCAGTTTCATGCCTTCTGATTTAATATCGCCAGTGCGATAGCCTTGTTCTAAAACTTGCACCACTGCCTTTTCAATTTTATCGGCAGCAATAGGTTGATTTAAGGCGTAACGAAGCATCATTGCTGCACTTAAAACTTGTGCCAAAGGATTAGCTTTATCCTGTCCGGCGATATCTGGTGCAGAACCGTGAACGGGTTCAAATACGCCGGGGCTAGATGCACCTAAACTCGCAGATGGTAACATTCCAATACTGCCAGTTAACATGGCAGCAGCATCGGAGAGAATGTCTCCAAAAAGGTTGCTAGTGACGATAGTATCAAACTGTTTTGGCCATCGAATTAACTGCATGGCGGCGTTGTCAACATAGAGGTGAGAAAGTTCGACTTCGGGATATTCTTTAGCTAATTCAGTGATGCGATCGCGCCACAATTGCGATACATCTAAGACATTAGCTTTATCAACTGAACACAATTTTTTACCCCGTTTCATGGCAGTTTCAAACCCCACCCGCCCAATACGGTCGATTTCTGATTCTGTATAAGCCATCGTATTCACGCCGCGTTTCTCTCCTGTTTCCGTTTCAAAAATACCCTTGGGTTTACCAAAGTAAATGCCGCCAGTAAGTTCGCGGATGACCATAATATCAACACCTTCGACTACTTCTCGCTTCAAGCTGGAAGCATCAACTAATTGCGGTAAAATTGTGGCGGGACGCAAATTAGCAAATAATTCTAAACCTGCCCTTAATCCTAACAATCCTGTTTCTGGGCGTTGGTGGCGAGGTAGATTATCCCACTTGTAACCGCCAATTGCTGCTAATAATACCGCATCGCTAATGCGGCAAACTTCCAAAGTTTCATCGGGTAGCGGATTGCCTGTCGCGTCGATAGCAACTCCACCCATTAATGCTTCTTGGAATTCAAAGCTAAGGTCTAATTGTTGGCCAACAAGTTTGAGGACATCTACCGCCACTGCCATAATTTCAGGGCCAATGCCGTCGCCTGGTAAAAGAGTAATGCGGTAGTTCTGAGTCATATCAATTTGAGATAGATGTGGACGAAAATTATTGTGTAATCCAAGAGATTCTCACAAGGTTATAATTATATCAGCATAAGTAAACTAAGAATTCATTATGACATTCCCAACTTACCCGCCTCCTCAAGCTGAACCGCCTCTTGACCCTCGACAGAGTTTGCCAACGATGTACGATTTACCTAGCGAAGACCCAAAGGAACCCGGTGTGCCTGATACCTTTCACATAGACCAACCGCAACTCTTAGAATTTACGTTTTTACCGCCGAATTGGGATGCGGAGCAAGTGTTTACAGCTAGCGATCTTAATTTATACTATGATGTGGATCATTCGCGCTGGCATAAACGCCCTGATTGGTTTGCTGCGGTGGGCGTACCAAGGCTTTATGAGGGTCGCGATATGCGTTTGAGTTATGTGGTTTGGCAAGAGCGAGTAAATCCATTTGTTGTGGTGGAATTGCTGTCGCCGGGAACTGAAGATGAAGATTTGGGCCGCACGGTTCAACGGCTAGGAGAACCGCCAACTAAGTGGCAAGTTTACGAACAAATTTTGCGGATTCCCTACTATTTTGTTTTCAGTCGCTATACGGATGAATTTCAAGCTTTTCACTTGGTTGGAGGTCATTATGAACGGGCAGAATTAATTTCTGGACGGTTATTGATTCCTGAGTTGCAGTTGAGTTTAGGTTGGTGGCGAGGCACTTATAAAAGTATGAACCGTTTATGGCTGCGGTGGTTTACGGCCGAAGGAAATATGATTTTAAGTCCGAGTGAGAGAGCAACTGTAGCGGAACGGCAACTGATAGAATCTCAACAGCAAACGATCGCAGCTCAAGAAAGAGCTACGGAAGCTCAAGAAAGAGCTACGGAAGCTCAAGAAAGAGCTACGGAAGCTCAAGAAAGAGCGGAACGTCTAGCAGCGAAGTTGCGCGAGTTGGGGATCGATCCAGAGTAGTTGACTGGGATAGGATTTAGGCAAAGAAACCGGGTTTGTGAGAAAAATTAAGATTTGGAAACTAGATATCTAAATCAAAACCCGGTTTCTGACCTAGACAATTCTTTGAAATTTTGCAGATACTCGTTTCAATTTCCGTAATACTATTGGCGATCGCTGGATCTAAAGGCTAGGCTAGCTGCTAACTACCTTTTTCCCATTTACTACCTCAAATATCCGGCTGCATAAGTCCCACTAGCTCAGACATATCTTAGTTCAGGTCAAGACTAAAACCGAAGTTCCATCCCCGTCACCCTAGAAACATGACAAAAGAACTCGCAATAGACACTCGCGGACTTACCAAGCAATTCGATCGCCATATAGCCGTCAACGACATTGACTTGCAAATTGCGATCGGCGAAGTTTACGGACTCATCGGGCCCAACGGCGCAGGTAAAACCACTCTCTTACGAATGCTAGCCACCGCCGAAGAACCAACGGCCGGCGAAATTTATATCAATGGCGATCGCCTCCTCTGCGACGAAAGCAACCCCACTCTTAAACAACGCCTCGGCTATTTACCCGATGACTTTCCCCTTTACGACGACCTCACAGTTTGGGATTATTTAGACTACTTTGCCCGACTTTATAACCTCCGAAATCCCCGCAAGCGAGAACGACTTTATGCAGTTCTAGAACTCGTCCAATTAGCCAATAAACGTAACAGCATTATTTCTACTCTTTCGCGAGGCATGAAACAGCGCCTCAGCTTAGCTAGAACCATCATTCACGAGCCACTTTTACTACTCCTAGATGAACCAGTTTCCGGCTTAGACCCCATCGCTAGAATGCAATTCCGCGAAATAATCAAAGCCTTGCAAGAAGCTGGCATGACTATAATTATCTCATCCCACGTCCTCAGCGACTTAGCAGAACTCTGCACCTCTGTTGGCATCATGGAACTCGGATATTTAGTCGAAAGTGCTCCTTTAAAAGAACTTTATAAACGTCTCAGCCGCCAGCAAATTTTCCTCTCTACTTTGGGTAAACTAGATGTACTCACATCTGAACTGAAAAATCATCCTTGGGTTGAAAGTTGGGAAATAGTACCGGAAACTGGTAGGGGTAGTGCCTCCGTGCCTACCCTGCGCGTACACTTTTCCGGCAATCGAGAAGATGCTGCAAACTTGTTGCGATCGCTCGTCTCTGCCAACATTCCCTTAACAGAATTTCACTGCACCCAAGAAGACTTAGAAACCATTTTCCTTAAAATGGGACACCAGCAAGCATCCTAAAAAAATGAAAAATGAAAAGTTAAAAATTAAGGCAAACATTCTTAATTTTTAATTTAATGTTTCCACCTTTACTTGATTCTGGAGAAAATGTCAATGTTATTAACCCTTGAAAGATTAGGAAACTGGAATCCCCAGCTATTTCGAGAAATCAAAGGTAGATTTAAAACCCGCAACATTGTCCTCGCAACAGGTATTTCCCTATTTGGGCAACTACTCTTGCTGATGTATCACTTCACTCAGCTACCAGTATTAAATCCTCTTGATAAATATTACCACAACCGCTACTGCACTGGTAATGATAAATCAGTCTACAGCGGGGCTAGCTGCTTCATACTCAATGGCAACTTTGTAATCGACTGGCAACAGTGGTGGCTAGATGTATTTATGTGGCTTAGTTTCCTGGGTATGTTTGCCTTACTAACTGCCGGCACTTTTATGCTAATCGGTGACTTAGAAAGGGAAGAAAAACGGGGAACACTTAACTTTATCCGCCTTAGTCCCCAGTCTACCCAAAGCATTTTTCTGGGCAAACTCTTAGGAGTTCCCAGTTTACTTTATCTAGCAGCCGCTTTAGCCCTCCCCCTACATTTGTGGTCAGGAATAAATGCCAAAATTCCACTTTCCTTAATCTTAACCTTAGAGGGATTAGTCATTGCCGCTAGTATTTTTACTTACAGTGCCGCCTTATTATTTGGCTTAGTAAGTTCCTGGCTGGGCGGATTTCAACCTTGGTTAGGAACCGGAACAGTCTTATTTTTCTCATTCGTTTTTAGTTTCAAACCAATTAGCAACGATGGATATGATTTGCTAAATTCATTTTCTCCTAGCACTCTCCTCCCCTATCTAATTCCTGAGACTTTTATCAAGACTCAAAGAATTTTTAATACTAACGAAGCCAGCTATTACCTCTCGCACTTGAAAGATTGGCAATGGTTTCACCTACCTATCGGTGCAAATGCTATTAGTACCGCCTGCTTTATCTTATTAAATTATGGTCTCTGGACAGCCTTAATTTGGCAAGCTTTAAAGCGTTATTTTCGCAATCCCAATGCCACTGCTCTTAGTAAAAAACAGAGTTATCTACTGATAGCTTACTTGACAATCTTGAATTTAGGATTGATTCTACAATCCTCTAGCACCCTATCCCAGTTATATTTTATCGGCTTCGGGATTGTGTTAGTATTCTCTGGCTTAATCGCCGCACTATCTCCACATCGACAAACTTTGCAAGATTGGGCGCGATATCGTCAAGAACGGTTGAAAACAGGAGTTAAGTATTCGTTAATACGGGATTTAATTTGGGGAGAAAAGAGTCCGGCTGTAGTTGCTATTGCTCTTAACTTATTGATTGTAGCTGCTTTATTTGTTCCTGCAACTCTAATTTTTGCTCAACCAGGAAATCGCAATCAAATTATCTTAGCCTTGCTTTATACCATCAGTTTCCTCTTGAGCTGTGCTACTATAGCCCAGTTTATGCTGTTAATGAAAACTTCCAAACGCTCCCTGTGGGCAGGAGGTGCAGTCGCAGCCGGAATTATCTTGCCCCCGATGATTTTAGGAGTTCTATCCATTAATCCGGGAGAAAAGGGAGGTGGTTTGTGGCTGCTAACACCATTTGCCTTAGATGCCATCAAATACGCATCCATAAATGCGATCGTTAGTACACTCCTAGCGCAATTTGCTTTCTTTGGTTTCTTAAACCTGCAATTGACTCGGCAACTGAAAAAAGCTGGCGAATCAGCTTCTAAAGCCCTGCTAAAAAGTTAAAAAATTAAGAATTAAAAATGGGGATGATTCTTCATTTTTAATTCTTAATTGAATGGCGCACTTTACTTGATTCTGGAGAAAATGTCAATGTTATTAACCCTTGAAACAATCGGTAACTGGAATCCTCAGCTATTTCGAGAACTCAAAGGCAGATTTAATTTTCGGAATATTGCCCTCGTCTCTGCTACATCTCTCCTGGGTCAGTTTCAGAACTTACGCATTGACAAAATAAATAAATAGTGATACCAATTGGTAGGAAGTAAAAAAATGTGTGTCGCGACAAAAAATCATTTGGTGGGATATCAGTGGTTGGAACGACATTGGATAAGGGAAAGAAAATTAGAGGGTTAGTGTAGTTAATTATATGAACCAAGTTGAAAGTTTAAAAACTCCTGCATGGTGGCAAAGGATTGAGTTAATTGTCTCTCCTATTGGCTACTGGGAAAGTGCATTTAAAAATCATCCAGAAGCTTTTTGGGCAAAAGGAATAGATTGGGGAAATCCTCTGATGATTTTTTATACTCCTCAAGCTGCTCAACAGATTATAGAAAATAGGAACAAAAATTTAGAAGTCGCCTCGTTTCCCAGTGAGTTAAGAGCAGTATTTGGCGATAATTCAGTAGTATCAAGAGAAGGCGAGCGCCACAAAATTTTGCGTAAAATATTGATGCCTCCTCTGCATGGAAAACAGGTACGTTCTTACGGAAAATCAATTTGCGATGTCACCGACCAAGTGATGCAGCAGTTACCAACCAATCAACCATTTTCAGCTTGGGAAGTTGCACAAGATATTACACTGCAAATTCTCATCGAGATTTTGTTTGGTGCTGCTAAAAAAGAACGCTATCAACAGATAAAAAATCTGGTAGCTTCTCTATTGAATTTATTTGCAGCTAAAACCGTCGGCTTTCCTCTGTTAAGAATTTTTTCCGAAGTTTTAGGCAAGGGAAACTTAGGGCAGAAATTCATCCAAACAAAGCAGGAAATCGAACAGTTGATTTATGCTGAAATGGCAGATCGTCGAACTGTTACAGAACTTGAAAAAACAGATATTTTGTCTCTACTGATGTCATTTCGTGACGAACAGGGACAGCCTCTAAATGATGTAGAAATATTGGATAATTTTTTAGCATTATCCACAGTAAGTGAGGGAGCTATTGCTGCAATTTGTTGGTCGTGGTACTGCGTTTACCGTAACTCAGAAATTCAGGATAAACTCCTTGAAGAAATCAAAAATTTAGAGGACTTTTCCGATCCAATTAATCTTTACCGTCTCCCTTATTTAACTGCTGTTTGCAATGAAACTCTACGAATGTATCCGGTTACAATGTTGATTCTGCCTCGCCGTGTTAAAACACCTACTGAAATAGGAGGTTACGAATTACAACCGGGAAATATAGTTTCTGTTAGTAATTATCTACTCCATCGGCAAGAAAGTTTATATCCAGAACCGAACAATTTCAAGCCAGAACGCTTTCTTGAGCGTCAGTTTTCTGTCTATGAATTTCTGCCCTTTGGTGGCGGGAGTCGGAGTTGTCTTGGGGCAGATTTGTCTATGTATTTAATGAAGCTAATTTTAGCAACTATTGTGTCTGGCTATCGACTGAAATTAGCCGATAACCAGTTTATAAAACCTCAAAATAGGAATACGATTTTAACTCCGGTTGGTTTGCGGTTAGTGAAGCAAGATTTTTAAGTGAAAATTTGAAATCAGTATCCCGAATATAGAGGTTAAAATGAAGAAAGCACCCCACCCACTCGATTGCCCCTCTCAATTCAACCATCAGCAATATACGTTTCCTAGTTACCAAGACATTATAACTGCCAGGGATACTATTTATCCATACATTAAAACAAGCCCACTGAGATTATTGCACGCAGATATATCTCAAGATCAAAAGGTATATCTAAAAACCGAAAATCTCCAAATCAACAACTCTTATAAAATCAGAGGCGCTCTCAACGTCATTTCCCATCTGCTCGATACAGAGGACAAAACCATCTTTCGCTCTGGCATTGTCACTGCAAGTTCTGGCAACTTTGCCTGCCAACTAGCCTATTCATTAAATATACAACAAGTAACTACAGAGTTGACACTTGTGGTGCCAACATTTGCATCTCAACAGAAAATCACCAAAATTCGTGAGATTTACGATAACGTCCGTATTGTCAAATTGGAGCCAAACGACTGGATCGAAATTATTTTGAAAAACAAATTCGACCCTCACACTCTGAAAATTGTTGAAGGTTCCCTTAATCTAGATACCTTGCCTTTTTACATATCAACCGCTACTAATTTTCATGTGATAGCGGGAAGCGGAACTGTCGGATTAGAAATCATTGACGAAATTGACGATCTAAATAATACTTGTGTCATCATTCCTTATGGTGGAGGAGGATTGACAATTGGCGTTGCGACTGCAATGAAACACACCAATCCCAATATCAAGTTCTTTGCCTGTGAAGTTGAAACTGGTGCGCCACTGAAAGCGTCTCTGGAAAACGGTACCCCCACTTATGTTTGCTTTGAACCTAGCTTTGTTGATGGCATCGGCAGCGTTACCGTTATTCCCTATATGTTTGAGGAAGTTAAGACCCTCATCGAAGATAGCCTAGTCGTCAGCCTTGACGAAGTTGCCAATAGTATAAAATTGCTTTATGATGACTATGGAATGGTTAGTGAAGGGGCTGGCGCTTGTAGTGTCGCTGCCTATTTGAAGTATAAAAATACATCTTTAAAAGACTTTAAAAAGGTTGTTTGCCTGATTACGGGCGGAAGTATTGAGCCTGGGATATTCCAGAGTTTAATTAACAAACCTTGCCTTGCTTAACACATTTTCACAGCATTAGCATTTGATTATAACACTATGTTCTCTCCGCATATTTACCTTTCAAACAACGCGAGTATACCAAGAGTCGGCGTAGGACTTGCGTCAGTCGAGAATCCCGAAGATCTGGTTTATCAAGCTCTAAAGAACGGTATCAGACTGATTGATACTGCTTCAATTTACAAGAAGGATAGGGAAGTTGGCAATGCCATCAACAAAGCAATAAGCGATGGCATCACCACAAGAGAGGAGATATTTCTCGTCTCCAAACTTTGGGTGCATGAAAAGGATGATCCCCTAAAAGCGCTGGAAAGACAATTGAAAGAGTTAGGTCTAAACTATGTCGATCTATATCTAGATCACTGGCCAATGCAGGTTTTCACAAGAGACGGACAACTGGTGAAAGTACCCACTCACATTGTATGGAAGGCAATGGAAAACCTTGTGGAAAGGGGTATGTCAAAGGCGATCGGCATAGCGAATTACAATGTCCAGAGAATAATGGATTTATTAAGTTATGCGGAGATTTCACCGTCTGTGTTGCAAGTTGAGGTGAATCCATACTTTCATCAAAGTAGCCTAATTAATTACTGCCGCAGTAATAACATTGCCGTTATGGGCTACAATTCTTTATGCAATGCGAAATACATTTATAAGTTTCAGCCTGATTTCAGTCTTAATCTCTTTGAAGAGCCTCTTATAAAGGCACTAGCAGAAAAATACCAAAAGACTCCAGCACAAGTGATTTTGAATTGGGCTGTATCTCAAAATATTGTAGTGATTCCCGGCACTTCCCATCCGTCGCGTATCTTTGAAAACCTCGATGTGTTGTCCTTTGGACTAACCAGCGAAGAACTTACCAAGCTTAAGTCGCTAGACAGAAATATCAGGTGCAATGACTCAACCAAGTGGGGATTTTTTGAAGGAGTCGATTTTTTCGCGTAATTGATAAGTAAATCCACCTAATTAAACATAAGATCGGGATGGCTAAAAAGCTGACTGTATAAACATTCTTCCTTCTTCCTTCTACTTAATTTTATTGCTATTATGTTTACTCAATAAAATTTTTGATATTTTTGATGATCTCAATTGGGGTTTCCCCAACTCCTCTCATTTTTGAAATATCCTGTCCTTTCATAATACCTGGCTTCTCCATAAATTCGATTACAAGTGCTTTGTGTACCTGATAATATCTGCGTAGGTTCGCCAAACACTTTTCAAAGCCTTCTGCTGTCTCATCGAACTCTTTTAGGCGATACATGATTGAAGTATTGCCTACCAATTCTACAAAGTCTTTGTGAGGTTTTCTGAATCCCGACCTTAGCTCATGTTCGTATTGCTTCATGCTTTCCGGGTACTCAATGCCTAACATTTTTTTTAGAAGAAATACACTAGGATCTTGTCCAGATGATGGGCCGACGTATTTGAGTTTTGAATCATCGTTATCTCCCAACTGAACCCCGCCCTCATTTGCATAAGCGGAGTATCCTCGGAAATAAAATCGCATATCGTCGAAAAAAACCAGCGGCTCCATTTTGCTGAAGAGTAACTGCATTTGACCTGAAGAGAACTCGATTATATCTGCTAATTTGTTGAGGTATTCGTTGATTAAATGTACATCCGCTCTGGTAAAATCTCTAAAACTGATTTCTTTGCTTTCATCATTTAAGTATTTGTAGCAGATATTGTTTAAGTCGTAGCACATATCGATCAAAATGATGAGCGAGCGAGTTGATAAATAATTAGCCTTGAAAAAATATGCTTCTGAGGGAGTATCTGTGAAAGAATATAATAATTGTGTATTATCGTAGGAGCAGGGGGCTTCCCGATCTACCATTGCGATCCCGTGAATTGGAGCCCAAAGGCAATAGATTTCTCGAATACCAAGCAGATTACCAGTATAGGAATAAGGCATCCATAATTGAGGAGGAATCCTTCGGTATTCTGCATCTATCGTGTGAATGTAGGCGTTTGTTAGGTAGGCAAAGATTGCAAAAACCTTTGTTGCTTTTGCGGCACTATCCAGATCCTTTAAATCGTCTTCCCCGAAACTCAGTTTATGAATTTCTGGAATGAAGGTCTTATTTTTGAGAAGTTCTGCTATATGGCAAACCAGGTCATGGCATTGTTCAAATTTGGGAGGTAGAGCAACTTCCAAATTATCAAAATATGACATAAAGCCTGTAGTAAGGTCTATTTTGTGATTAGTTAATACGGCATCGTAGCGTTCGCGAGAACTGTATATTAGTTGGCTAGATGAGAGTATATTCATAATTTTAATTAGTAAAATTGACAAGAGTAGATAGTTAGATTGGCGACATTAATCAAGAGAGGGTATTGCTTCAGGATCGTCCTGAAGAGTTTTTGGCACTTGAAGGGCGATCGTTTCAGGATCGTTCTGAAGGGTTCTTGGAACTTGGATGGCGATCGCTACCATTTTAGTTGCCATAAACCCCGATAGCGCCAGCCACAAAATTTGGTTACTATGAGATTGCCATGCCCAGACTGCTAAGGGTGCAAATCCCAATAAAGCACCACATAAAGTGGCGTTACGGATAGGTTCACCTTCCGCTAAACCTCCGAAATACCCATCCAGAATACTACTAATAGCCTGACATCCTAAAACGAGGATTAACCAAGGAGCATAAAGTTTGATTGGCAGAGTAACCTCAGTATGGTTAGATAATAAACCAAAGACAGTTTCAGGAAAAAGGATGCACGCTCCGGCGATGGAAAGTCCTAATGAGAGGCTGGTTCCTAGAGACAACTGCAATAAGGGTATAAACTGGTCGTTAGCTGTTTGACCTTTAAAGTTTCCAGTCAGGGTTTCGGTGGTAAAAGCAATTCCATCCACTAAAAATATACTTAGCAATATTACCTGCAAGAGTAGAGCATTTTCGGCAAAAATCATTGTACCCATTAAAGCACTAAGACTACCGAAAGCAGCCATAGTGGTCATATTGGCTAAAGAGCGGACAAAAATATTGCCATTGAGGGTAAAGGTAGATTTAAAAGCTAACCAATCCCAAAGCTTTTGGAATGCTGTTTGTAGCTCTTTGAACTCGATATCTCGACTTGCCAAAACCAGCCCCACTAACAACATTAAATATTGACTTAGAGCCTGAGCAATTCCGGCTCCCATGCTTGCCCACTCCCATTGGATAATGTAGAGGTAGTCAAACGCCACATTAGCAGTGTTGCCCACTAAAGACATCAGCAACACTTTGCCACTCATTTCTCGTCCCAGCAGCCAACCAATGAGAACGTAATTGAACAAAACCGCAGGCGCTCCCCAAATTCTGGCATTGAAATAGTCAATACCTGAAGCTTTAACTTCTGGAGTTGCACTGACTATGGCAAACCACAGTTCTCGGATGGGGTATTGTAATATCAAGATCGCCACACCTAAGCCCAAAGCTAACAATCCATTCCGTAGTCCCACTAGCAGCATTTCTTCGTGGTGATTGCATCCAGCCGCTTGAGCAGTAACTCCAGTGGTTCCCATCCGTAAAAAGTAAAAAATGACGTAGATGTATTCAAATAGGATGCCAGCAAGGGCAACTCCAGCTAAATGATCGATTTCTTCTAGGTGTCCTAAGAAGGCTACACTAATTAAACCCGCCAAGGGCACCATGATGTTGGAGGCAACGTTGGCGAGGGTTAGCCGAAAGAAGCGTTTGATAAAGTCATATTCGGAAGGAAGATTTATATTCATTCATTTTTTAATTGAATGCGATCGCATTGAACAGTTCATTTTGCTCCATAGTTTAAATTTAGAACTTCCCATATCTGAAATCTATCGTCGCATTAAGTTTTAGGGATTGGCAGGTTGTCACCCCCCTAGCTAACAATTAACCACTCTTTTTAAGAGCCTTTTTCACTAATTCTGGAATCTGAGAAATCCGCTCAGCAACAGGTATTTTTGCCTCTTGAAAAGCCGCAATTTTGCTTTCCGCCGTGCCTGCCTCTGTTGTCTGCACAGCAGCGCGAGAACTAATTAAAGTACCCGCATGGCCCAAAGGTTGACCCTTTGGAGCATAACGACCAGCGATGTAAGCAACTACAGGCTTATCGATCGCCTCCGCAATGTAAGAAGCCGCCGCCTCTTCGCTTCCACTACCAACTTCCCCTACCAAAACGATCGCATCGGTATTATCATCCTCATCTAAAATTTGCAGCCATTGCATAAAAGATGAGCCCACAATCACATCGCTACCAATACTCACCCCAATCGACTGTCCCAACTTTGCATTAGTAAGTTGTAGGGCAATTTCATAAGTTAGGGTACTGCTGCGGCTAATCAATCCCACCGGGCCTGGAGTGTAAAATTCCCTCGGATGGGTGCCCAGCAACAACTTATCTGGCACAATGATCCCCGGACAATTGGGCCCGACAACCAGAGTTTCCGTTGCCTCTGCTTTTCTAACTAAGCGCACCATATCCAGGGGAGGTACGCCCTCTGTGACAATTACGATCTGCTGTATGCCAGATGCGATCGCCTCTAAAGCCGCATCCAAAACCCAATAAGGGTGTACGAAAATTACCGAAGTGTCAATCTTGCCAAAAGCAGACAGCGCTTGTTCCACAAGGTCAAAAACTGGAATTCCGTGCAACTCCTGTCCCCCCTGACCGGGGCTCACTCCCGCCACTACATTCGTCCCGTAGGCTTTCATCATCAAGGCAGCTTGAGTTGAGGCGGGAGATTCTGTAATGCCTTGCACTAGAACTTTGGTCTGTGGAGTTAAATTCATAGTTGAATGCCATTTGACAGTTGACGGTTGACAGTTGACAATTGACCGCTCACATTCAAATCTTCGATGGGAATGTGAGCATATTTTTGGCTAATTTCTGTCGTAGTTTTCTGTAAGAAATCGCGGCGCACATTAGCAGTTTTCGCATGAATCTTATTTGGTTAAAGCTTTTGAGCAATTTCTTTGAGCTCTGTAATTATTTGCTTGTTTTTATGGCTTCTACTACCATAGAGTCGAGCAGAAAATACAGTGATAATCTCCAACACATCTTTAGCTAAGTCTTCTTCAAAAGAAGCATCTTCAGTCCTATTGATGATCACAATTTCCGTGCCAAAATGTTCGCACAAACTAAAAATTAACTCAGAGCCAAATCTTAATAGTCTGTCTTTGTGGGTAAGCACTAGCCTTTCTACTTGATTGTCGGTAATCATCCTAATTAATCGTTGTAAACCTCGCTTACTATAATTAACTCCCGAACCTAAATCTTCAATTACTTGGAACTGCCAACCATGAGTTGAGCAAAACAACTCTAAAACTTGTTTTTGCCGCTCCAAATCGTTTTTTTGGTCATGGCTGCTAACTCTGGCATAACATACGGTTAAGGCACTATCAGGTTTTATGTCTAAAAGCTGATTCATACTATAACGCCTGTGACCATTAGCAGTGCGTTCTGGGATTAATTTGCCTTCAGACTCCCATCGCCTCAAGGTTGAGACGCTTACACCTTTTAGCTGGGCGGCTTCAGAGATGCTTAACTTACTCATGCAGCTATTCTAGCGCAGTTTTTAGATAGATATAGGGAGGTTTAGGTAAAATTTTGTAAACAGTTAATACCCCCTGACACCCAACAGAGAGAAGTCAACAGCAAACACCCAACAGAAGGAAATCAACAGCGAACAGTGGCTATTTAGCCAAGGATACAGCTTGTGCTACGGCTTCATCCAACTTTTCTATCAATTGCACTGATAGCCCCGATAAACGCTCTCTAGTTGCGTCCAGTTGGTCGCCCACTAAGCGGAGTAAAATCTGCGGAGTGCGGTTAGCACGAGCTTTTCGTTCTAGATAAGCCGCGATCGCCAGCGTTATTTCCTCACTAGCAGCAACAGTACCCAAAATATTAACCAATACAACCTTAACGCTTTTATCCTGACTCACTAACTCTAAACCCCTTTCTAATCGCTCCCGCAGTCCATCTGTTAGTTCATAGCGCTCAAAGGAACCCAAATTCAAGAAATTAGCTGGCTTTCCCTTAGCATGAGTTACAGCATCCAGCGTCGCCATTGTCAGACCAATTCCATTGCACAAAATTGCGATATTCCCCTCAAGTTCCACCAAATTTAATTGAGAATTAGGATTTGGCGGCTGCGGATTAGAATTAGCCTCAAAAGGCGATCGCACCACCTTCGAGTCATACCTTCGCAACCCAGAGACTACGGACTGGGAACTCTCCCCCACTCCCTTGCTCCCCCGCCCAAGAGCTCCGCCGCTCCCAAGTCGCTTCTTACCGACCAATCCAGCCAAATCTAAATGTCGCCCCAGAGCCTCATCATTAGCAGTTACTTTACCATCTAGAGCCATCACTTCACCCAACTTGCTAATGCCCAGAGGATTAATTTCCACCAAATCCAAATCCTTCTCAACAAATAACTGATACATCTTCTCCACGATCGCGCTCACCGACTGAATCAGCCCTCCCTGCAATCCCATTTTTAGCGTTAATCGTCTAGCATAGAAAGGTGAAAAATCTTGATCTACAATCACCTGCTGCATTTGAGCGATCGCCGCCTCTACATTAATCCCCCCTTGCTTAGAACCCAGAAGTACCGGCCGACGAGCAACAGGATCTAACAGCACAGCTAGGTATAATTCTTGGTCAACATCATACTTTGCCTCAGCCAGCAGCACTTCCGGGTACTCATCCATAATCGGCAAATTAAAAATTGTCTGAGCCGCCGCCACCGCATCAATCGTATTTTCCACAAACTTGATGCCCCCCGCCCGACCCCTACCACCTGCTCGCACCTGGGACTTTAGTACAACAGGATAGGGAATTTTCAGCCCCTTCAGGTCTGTCGCATAATCAATCCGCTGCGATGGCAACACAGGAATCGCCATTTCCCTAAATAATGCTTTAGCTTGATATTCTAATAAATCCATTATTTTTAATTTTTAATTGCTAATTGCTAATTGCTAATTGCTAATTGCTAATTGCTAATGGTTAGTAGTTAGTGGTTAGTAGTTATTAGGAAAATACGACTCAAAACCAAAGACTAGCAATTAGCCATTAGCCATTAGCCATTAGCCGTATCAGTACCTTGATGAATAGTTTTCACCCATTTTAGCTGCTTAGGCCGCACCGAAATCCGAGCCGTCACACTACCAACAACTACCAACCAGTGCAACATATACAGCGTACCGCGCATGGTTTGCAGCAAAGTCACAAAAACATTAGAAACAGCAAATTTCGTCTGCCTGCGAGTACGGCGCAACCCAATAAACATTCCCACCAAAGACAAAGTAATAGTCATCACAGTCAGAGGGCTAGTTATCGGCAAACGGCGTAGGACAATCGACATCAAAGTATCAGGCAACGCCACAGTAGGTAAAAGATATTGCGTTACCCAAAACCCAAACAAATCCCAAGTTTTCCCAGTCCCCATCCGGTTGCGAACAATCAACCGCCAGTAATCCAGATAACGTTGATAGCCGCCTTCTGCCCAGCGATTCCGCTGATGCCACAAAGCTAAAGCATTAGTAACACCTTCTTCCAGCACAGCCGGAAAAGCTAAAAATTCAATATCCCACTTATCTAAATGTAGTCGAATTGTTAAATCCAAATCATCAGTAATCGTCTCCTCATTCCAGCCCCCACAGCCCTCCAGAGCACTGCGTCGGACAAACTGACCATTGCCCCGCAACTCTCCAATCCCACCAATAGCAGTCCGTTGCTGCTGGAAAAAACTATCGAGAGCCATCTCCGACTCTTGGCCGCGAGTCCAAAAATTTAGGGGAGCATTCGCGATCGCCTTTCGCACCTGCACCGCCCCCACCTGTTCCCGTTCAAACATCGGCAGCACCCGCCTCAGCAGATCCGAAGTCACGATCGCATCAGCATCAAACACCGCCAATATTTCCCCTTTAGTCATCGGTAACACTTGATTGAGCGCTCCCGACTTACCCCCACTGGCATCTGCCCCTCGGCGAAAGACACGCAACTGAGCGTACTCTTTAGCCAACTGTTCCAATACCTGTGGAGTTTTATCCGTGCTGCGATCGTCAATCACCCAAAGTTCGTATCGGCTAGTTGGATAATCTATATTGCAGAGCGTCTTGACCAGATCGCGAATAACCGCCTCTTCATTTTTAGCAGCTACCAGCAGCGAGACATAAGGCCAATTCTGCCGATCTTCATCACTCTCCGCACTCAAAGGCTCCGCTATAGATTGCGGCTTAGCAAACAAAACCCTACAGGCGTGAATCCATAACAAGCCTGTCAAACCCCAAACTATCCACGAGCCCCAAGAGACTAAGTGGAGAGTAATAGTACCACCCCAGATCATAGTCAAAGCTACAGCCGCTTTGCCTCTGCGCCCCTGGTATAAATTTTGAGGGAAAAAAGGTGAAAAGCGGACATCGGAAGAGGAAGAGAGAGGAAGAGCGGGAGAAGGGAGGATTCCCTGACTCCTTCGCTCCTCTGCCATTCCCTGTTCCTCCTGAGCTAACTCAGAAATATCTAAGCGAAGTTCGCTTATGGAATCGCTGTCTGGCCAAGAACTATCCTGCATAGGTAACAAGATTTAACCACCAATAGGTTCAGAATTTTAGGGACAAGTATCCACTTTACCAGTTTGTCGGCTTTTAGCTCTACTGGTTATTGGCAAGGTCAGCCTGCGAATCCTAGTATAGTTGGGTTGTGGAGTTTCCATTCAAAAATTGAGATTAATTCTTAGGAGATCCAAATATGTCTATTCCTCAACTGAAGCCAGCCGATGAGAAAGAGGCAAAAGTCTACGCGCCCTTTTGCCAGGAAACAAGGCGAAGATTTTTACCTTTAGCTATTAGCCTCTACAAGCTTAAAAGTTTAGAAGGAGCGCGGAAAATCGATGGGGGCGAGGATATTCCTTTTGTTGCTAGCTGGAATGTATCGTCGCTACCGATTGACTTGACTCGCTGCCGGGTACTTTTTGACGGCAATGCTGAGCTTAGTTATGAAGTTACTTTACAAAGTTCGGAGTTTGTCAATTTCTTAATCGACGTACTCCTAACTTTTCAACGCACTCGCACGGTGGATTTCTCTAAAGGATTTTACCGCAAGCTGATGCGCCTTGATGATTAAATGGGAGCAGGGAACGGGGGGACTGGGGGAGGATGGGGAGATGAGGAAATGGCTTAGTTGGACTCCCAAAGCAATGATTTATCCTTCCCTATGCCCCCCTTAATCAAAGTGGTGTATCATAAAATTTGAGCTTGGGAAGCAAATGCCTACCATCAAAAAGCCATCAAAACAATTGTTAGAAGGCTCTATCCGGGCAATTGCCAAATTTTTCTCGTAATTGATAGGGCGAAATTTGGCTGTTAGCTGCGAATTTTGGTAAAAAAAAATGAATTTGTCCAAATTTACAGGTGGAAATTGAGGAGTGAGGGCGTGGCGAAATCCACCAATTATTTGCTAATTGGATCGACTGAAGCTTATAGCGGCAAGTCTGCGATCGCCTTGGGAATGGCTGGTCAGTTCCAGGCAAAAGGACTGACAATCGGCTATGGCAAACCCCTAGGAACCTGTTTCAGTGACGATCGCGCTGATGGGGCAGACGAAGACGTGCGATTCGTGGCCCAAACATTGAAGCTTTCAGACAGCCAGTTGCAGCCAACTCTGCTGTCGCTGGACGAAGTTACGATTCACAAACGGCTACGAGGCGAAGATCGAACTGATTACCGCCAGTCTCTAGCTCGCCACGCCCAAGCACAAGCCCCTGGCTTGGTGCTGTTGGAGGGGCCGGCTAATTTGGAAGAGGGCAGTCTATTTGACTTATCCGTACCTCAAGTGGCTGAGACAGTAGATGCCTCTGTGCTACTGGTGGTACGCCCGATTTCCCAATTTGTCGATGCTTTACTCTCGGCTAAGCGGCGTTTGGGCGATCGCTTAGTTGGTGTTGTAGTTAACGACGTTCCCTCTGAACAGCTAGAAGTAGTCACAGGAATGGTGCGACCATTTTTGGAAGCTCAAGGTATTCCCGTATTGGGAATACTCCCCAGAAGTGCTTTACTTCATAGCGTTAGCGTTAACGAACTGGTGCGGCAGTTAAAAGCCGATGTCCTCTGTCGTTCCGATCGCTTGGACTTGATGGTGGAATGTCTTTCTATTGGTGCGATGAACGTCAGTTCCGCTCTAAAATATTTCCGCAAAGCGAGAAATATGGCAGTAGTCACGGGAGGCGATCGCACGGATATTCAACTAGCAGCCCTGGAAAGCTCGACCCAGTGCTTGATTTTGACCGGGCAACTCCCCCCTTCTCCCCTGGTTCTCAGCAGGGCCGATGAGGTTGAAATTCCCGTTTTGTCCGTTGATTTGGATACCCTGACAACGGTGGAAATTATCGATAAAGCCTTTGGCAGTGTGCGCCTGCACGAACCGATTAAGGTAGAGTGCATCACTCAGTTAATGACAGAGCATTTTGACATTGACCGACTAATAGCCTCTTTAGGTCAAGTGTAAACGTAGGGGAGATGGGGGAGCGAGGGAGCAGAGGAGCAGGGGGACAGGGGGACAGGGGAGCAGGGGAGAGATTTCCGTCTTCCATCTCCCCTGCTCCCCCATCTCCCTCTACGCCTCTACCCTGCTCCTTAGATTAAAAGTTCAAAAGCTGCCAGACCTGCTAAAATTTACAAGGTTGTTATATTTAACTTGATACAATCTTTGAGTCAATCAATTGAACTACCCAAGGTAGATGATTTTTTACAAGAACTCGTCGCGATCCAGCAAACCGGCTCAAAACGGATTGCATTATTAGGATCTCGCCATGTTCCTATTACCCATCAGCAACTAATTGAGATGCTGAGCTATGCGCTAGTTCTAGGAGGCAATCAACTAATTACCTCCGGGGCTACAGGCACAAATTCAGCAGCCATTCGGGGAGCCATGCGGGCCGATCCCAACCTGCTGACAGTGATTTTGCCTCAAAGTCTGAGTCGCCAGCCTAGAGAGTCTCGCGAACAACTCGATCAAGTAATTCACTTGGTAGAAAATCCCAAAAATGATGCTTTGTCTTTGGGAGAAGCAAGTGCCATGTGCAATCAGGAGATTGTTTCTCGCTGTCAACAGCTAATATGCTTTGCGTTTCACGAAAGCCACACCCTATTGCAAACTTGTCGGGATGCGGAAGATCAACGCAAAGTTGTTACTCTGTTCTATTTTGATTAAAAGACAAAGCGAATGATGCTTCTGCAATTACCTGTATCGACAATTCTGCTCGATTCTATTGCAGCGGGAGCTGTGTTAGTTTACGCACCGTATTTAGTCGTGGCCTATGGGCGTTTGCAAGTAGGCTACGATTTAAATGCACCCCGCGCTATGTTTGATAAGTTACCTGCTTATGCTCAGCGAGCAACATGGGCTCACCAAAATTCGTTTGAGACGTTTGTTGTCTTTGCAGCGGCGGCTTTAATGGCTTATGCGACTGGTCAAAATTCGGATCAGGCTGGTTGGGCGGCGCTTGTTTTTGTGATAACGCGGCTGTTATTTTCAGTTTTTTATATTCTGAATGTACCGCTGGCGCGATCGCTAATGTTTGGGATCGGTTCTTTTTGCACTGCCACTTTATTTATTCTCAGTTTGATAACTGTTAATGGTTAACTGTTAACTGTTAGTTTTAGGTTATACTTTACTACTAACAATTACCAATTACCAATTACCAATTACCAATTACCAATTACCAATTAAAATTTATGGCTTCCACATATTCATTTGATATTGTCAGTGACTTCGACAAGCAAGAATTAGTCAATGCTGTTGACCAAACCGTGCGTGAAATCCAAAGTCGCTACGACTTGAAAGATACGAAAACGACCGTAGAATTGGGCGAAGAGGCAATTAATGTAAATACGGACAGTGAATTTACCTTAGATGCCATTCACACGATTTTGCAAACAAAGGCAGCTAAGCGTAACCTGTCTCTGAAAATTTTTGACTATGGCAAAGTCGAATCTGCTAGCGGTAGTCGGGTTCGCCAAGAGATTAAGCTGAAAAAAGGAATTGCCCAGGAAATTGCCAAACAAATTAATAAGTTAATCCGTGACGAATTCAAGAAAGTTCAATCTTCAATTCAAGGCGATTCAGTACGGGTTTCTGCTAAATCTAAGGATGAATTGCAATTGATTATTCAACGCTTGAAAGAGGAAGATTATCCGGTGGCGCTGCAATTTACTAACTATCGTTAGGAAGACAGTTAATAGAAAGAAATTAGAAAAATCAATCACTCAACGTCACAGCGATCGCAAACACCGTAAACAGTCACCTCATAACTATCAACCTTCAATCCTGGGCGTAGTTGGTGTAAATCAATTCCCTGAAACTGATCCCAGGCAATATCCTCAATCTCACCACAACACTTACACCGAAAATGATGATGGGGTACAATGTTGGCATCGTAGCGGCAAACACCCTCATCTAGCAAGACCTCTCGCACAAGTCCAGCATCTCGAAGAGTTTGCAGAGAAGTGTAGACAGTTGCTTGAGATGACGTTGGTGCATTCTGATTAAGATCGCACAAAATCTGCTCTACCGTTGGATGATCGGCACGGGTAAGTAAATTTGCATAGACAGCAAACCGCTGAGGAGTAACCCGTAATCCCTTAGACTTTAACGTTTGAACAATCCTATCCGCTTCCTGCTGCATACTAAACTTACTCCAAATGCCGTCCAGCCTTGCTTCCAGTTCTCCTTACCAAAGAAGACCTCACTATATCCCTGTATATCAGATGACCCACTTTTATATCCTAGCAGTGATTTTTTGGAAAAGCAATTATTTCTGAATTTTTATTATAACTAGGTATTTATTACTATTGACTTATTCTTAAATCAGAATTATTCTTAGTTAGTACAGCAAAAATCTTCTGCCTTGAGAAGATTTTGGTCTTGTGGGTGTGCTTCACATACCAGCAAGAGGCTGTAAGTTGTGTTCAAACCACTGGAGAAAAGTAAATATGGCTGAGATTAAATCTGTACCAAGTGTTGTTTTCAAGACTCGCGTGCGTGATGAGTCTGTAGAAGGCTCTAACCCTTATCGTTGGGAAGATAAAACAACTGAACAACTTTTTGCGGGCAAAAAAGTTGTTGTTTTTTCACTACCAGGAGCATTTACACCAACCTGCTCATCCAACCACTTACCTCGCTACGAAGAACTCTATGATGAGTTCAAAGCTCAAGGTGTTGATGCAATTATTTGTGTATCAGTAAATGATGCCTTTGTCATGTTCCAGTGGGGCAAAAGTGTCGGAGCAAAAAATGTATTTTTGCTACCTGACGGCAGTGGTGAATTCACTCAAAAAATGGGAATGCTAGTTGACAAATCTAACATAGGATTTGGTCAGCGTTCTTGGCGCTATTCGATGCTAGTCAATGACTGTAAGATTGAGAAGATGTTTGTGGAGCCAGGTTTGGCAGATAACTGTCCTACCGATCCCTTTGAAGTTTCTGATGCTGATACAATGTTAGCTTACCTTAAAGGAGCTACTTCTACTGGTGTTTCTGCACCTCGTTTAGCCTTTGTTGGTTAATTGTTAATTGTTAACGGTTAACTGTTAATTGTTAACTGTTAACTGTTAACTGTTAACGGTTAACTGTTAACTGAGAAGTTGTTTTTACCTTGTACACAATTAGCAATTAGCAATTAGCAATTAGCAATTAGCAATTAATCCTTTTTCCCTGTCCCTAATTCAGTAAAATTTTATGAAACTATCTAGCAAAAATCTTGATGCTTCGCTTGAGACTATTTATGATGCCATTATTGTTGGTGGTGGTATGGGTGGATTGTCCGCAGCAATCTATTTGGGTCGCTATGGACTTAAATGCTTAGTAATAGAAAAAGGTAAAGGTAGATCGCTATGGATGCAGGATTTGCGTAATTATTTAGGACTCGATCCTCATACACCCGGTAGAGATATATTGAATCATGGAACTAAACAAGCATTAGACTGGGGTGCAGATCATCTTCGAGGTTATGTAGAAGAAGTAACCGATGAAGGAGAGACATTAGCGGTACGGGTAAAGGTAGGAAAAAAAGATAGTATTTATCCTGTATTTCGGAGTAAATATCTAATCGCAGCATCGGGGATAATGGATAATTTACCTGAAGTTGAGGATATGCAGAATCTTTATAATTATGCAGGTTATACGCTTCACGTCTGCATGATTTGTGATGGTTTTGATATGTGGGATCAGAAAGCAGTTTTGATTGTTAATTCCGAATCTCAAATCAATGCAGCTTTTGTGTTGAATTGGTTTACTCCTTATATTTCGGTGCTAACTCATGGTTTGTGTGAGGTGAGCGATACAATGAGACAGAAGCTTGCGGATCATGGATATCCTTTATATGAGTCCCCCATTGCTCGTTTTTTGGGTGAAAAACATCAAATGAGCGGTGTGGAATTAAAAGATGGTACGGTAGTTGAGGCGACGACTGGTTTAATTAGTATGGGTTCGGTTTACCATAACCATTATTTAAAGGGAATTGAGGGGTTAGAGTGGGATGGTGAGAATTTAGTTACTAATGAGATGGCGCAAACTAGCCATAGTCGAATTTTTGCCCTTGGTGATTTGAAGAAGGGATTAAATCAGGTGTCAATTGCTGTTGCTGATGGTACTTTGGCCGCTACTCAAATTTGGCGTAATATTCGTCGCGCTAGTGCGCCTCGTAAGTGGGAAGAGAATCTGGTTAAGAGTGAAAAAGAAGTTGAAACTCCTGTCTAATAGAAAGTCCTCTTAAGAAGACTAGGACTTACCCACTATAACCGTGTTGCAAGGGTTTGGGTTTGCTTCGTACCCTCGCAACTTAGGCTTCGCTGGGATCGCAATGACAGAATAGCGTTAACGTGCGATGCGAATTCCTAGCCTGCTCGAAAAATCTGTTCAACTGTTAAGTTCAACTCTGGAAAAGCCAGCGACTCAACCCTCTCGCTTTCCCTAAACTGTTTAACCTGATACTCCCCGTCTACCAGTTGGCAAACTGAGAGGGTGGGTTGTTTAGGATTGCCGATAAACTTGCGGCCACCTAAACCGAGGTAGTCCACAATCCAGTATTCGGGAATGCCCATTTCCTCATAGTCGGAAGCTTTGAAAAAATAATCATCCCGCCAGTTTGTGCTGACAACCTCTACAGCCAGTCGCACGGTCGCCCCCATCGTGATGATAGATTCTTTCTTCCAACGCGGTTCGTTTAAGAGCGCGGTTCGGTCTAAGACAATTACATCTGGCTGATAACCTGATTCGTTACGGGCGGGTTTAAGTAGGCAATCACCAGGGATGGAGTAAACCAATTGCGATCGCCTGATTTCAAAATTGATTTCACTGGAGATGAAACCCGTAACGTCGGAATGTTCGCCAGTTCCTAAAGGCATTTCAACAATTACTCCGTTGTGTAGTTCGTAGCGGCTGGCAGAGTTCTCTGGATACCAGGCCACGAACTCATTAAACGTGACTGTTTTGGGTATGGCTTGGAGCATGGTTTTGCAGATAGAATTTGGGGAAAATAATTATAACGATCTCCCCCTACTGCTACTTAAAAAGGGAGACTTTGAACTCTCGCTCCCCCCTCCTTAAGAAAGCAAAAAGGGGGGTTAGGAGGAGCAATTACAAACTAGCCATCACCTCACGGGCCGCCGCCAAAGTCCGGTCAATATCCTCATCAGAATGAGCAACAGAAGTAAATCCAGCCTCAAATTGCGAAGGAGCAAGATAAATTCCTCGCTCTAACATTCCGCGATGAAAACGGCTAAATTTGCCTAAATCAGACTTCTTAGCATCTTCATAATTGTGAACTGGGCCGCCAGTGAAAAATAAGCCAAACATCCCGCTAATTTGGCCGCCGCAAGCAGCAATACCAGTTTCCTTAGCAATTTTCAGCAATCCTTCCGACAACTTTTTAGTAATTTTATCCAACTGCTCATAAGTCCCTGGTTTTTGCAGCAATTCCAAAGTCTTAATCCCAGCAGTCATCGCCAAAGGATTACCCGAAAGCGTACCTGCTTGATACATTGGGCCAGAAGGAGCGACCATTGCCATAATATCTTTACGGCCACCATAAGCGCCCACTGGTAAACCGCCACCGATGATTTTACCAAGGGTTGTTAAGTCGGGAGTCACGCCGAATTTTTGTTGAGCTCCGCCGTAAGCAATGCGAAAACCGGTCATCACTTCGTCAAAAACTAACAGTGCTTTGTTTTCCTTAGTAATCTCTCGCAAGCCTTCCAAAAAGCCGGCATCCGGTACAATAAATCCGGCATTACCGACAACTGGTTCTAGAATTACGCCTGCTATCTCGCCGGGATTGGCTGCAAACAGCGCTTTGACAGCTTCCAAATCATTGTAGGGAGCATTTAAAGTGTTGATGGTGACAGATTTGGGTACACCAGGGGAGTCGGGTAAGCCCAGGGTGGCTACGCCAGAACCCGCCTTAACCAAAAACATATCCGCGTGACCGTGATAACAACCTTCAAATTTAATGATTTTATCGCGTCCAGTAAAAGCTCTCATCAGCCGCGAAACGGCCATGCAAGCTTCTGTCCCGGAGTTGACAAAGCGCACCATTTCAATGCTGGGAACGGCATCAATTACCATTTCTGCCAGGACGTTTTCCAAAGCTGAGGGAGCTCCGAAACTGGTGCCTTTTTCTAAGGAGTCGCGCAGGGCGTTGATGACTTCTGGGTGGGCGTGACCGCAGATAGCTGGGCCCCAAGTACCTACGTAGTCGATATACTGGTTGCCATCAACATCCCAGATATAGGCTCCTTTTACTCTATCAAAGACGATGGGCTGTCCGCCTACTGATTTGAAGGCCCGCACTGGGGAACTAACGCCTCCCGGCATCAATTTTTGGGCGGCTGCGAAAATTTCTTCGGATTTTGTAGTTTTCAAGGTTGTGGAAACCAATGTTTTCTCCTTAATGAGGGTTTCTAGTGGATAGAATGTTTGAATGGGAGCTGAGGATAGGGGTGAAAGCGGATGAGAGAAACTATATTAGTTGATCTTCTGATACAAACCAATCGCTGGCAATCCCTAGCTTGATTTTTCAGTGCTTGATGGTAGGCGGGTGTTTTGCGGGTCTTGCGGGGCTGAGGCAGCTTGTCAAGACTAATGCCAGCATTTAATTCAGAATGATATTCTAGAAGGTCAGCCCTCTCTTTTGAAGCTTTAAATATGTCTGCTCCCGATTTAGCTGCTTTGAGCCAATCAATCCCGGTTGAGAAAATTCGGTACAACGAGCAGGGTTTAGTGCCTGCGATCGTTCAAGATTATTTGGATGGTACGGTGTTGATGATGGCATGGATGAGTCGGGAATCGCTACAAAAGACTCTGGAAACTGGGCAAACTTGGTTTTGGAGTCGTTCTCGTGGGGAGTTGTGGCATAAGGGGGCGACTTCGAGTCATGTTCAGAATATTAAGTCTGTGCGTTATGACTGCGATAGTGATGCTTTGCTGTTTACGGTGGAACAGGTGGGAGATGTTGCTTGCCACACGGGGGAAAGGAGTTGTTTTCATCGGGTGGATGGCGAAGTTGTCGCGCCGCCTGGGGATGCGCTGTCTCAGTTGTTTGAGGTGATTTGCGATCGCCGCGATCGCCCTATAGAAACATCTTACACCTGCAAGCTATTTGAGGGTGGGGATAATAAGATTCTTAAGAAAATTGGCGAGGAGTCGGCGGAGGTGGTGATGGCTTGTAAGGATGATGACAAGGATGGGATAGCTTCAGAAGTCGCCGATCTATTGTATCACACTTTGGTGGTGTTGGCTTATCATCAGGTTGATTTGAGAGCAGTTTATCGGAAGTTGGAGCAACGGCGAAAGTAATGCTTACTTGTTCGTTGTTGATAGTTAGTTGTTAGTTGCTCTCACAGAATAACAATGATTGAAAACGCAAATATCCTTAATCCCTATTTTCCATGAATACTCTCGACCAAGTGCTAGAAACTGCGTTAAAACTGCCTTACGAGCAGCAGGAAATGTTGATAAAAATTCTGCAAAACCGTCGCCACGAAAGTTGCCGTGCAGAGATGGCTACGGATGCTCAACAAACTTTGGCTGATTTCCATGCAGGCAAATTTAGTTCTCAGTCAGCTAAAGATGTTATTACTACTTTACGCGACTCTTTGAGCGAGACAGAAGTATGAGAGCGTTGGTTTTGACCACCAAATTTAAACGAGCATTCCGTAAGTTTGTTAGGAGAAATCCTGAGATTCAGCAACGTATTGAAGAAACTCTGCAACAAATGGAAGTAGATGTATTTGCTCCCAATTTGGGTACTCACAAACTTAGTGGTAAACTGGAAGGTCTTCAGTCTTGCTCTTGCGGTTATGATTGTCGCGTGCTTTTTTCCATTGAACAGGAAACTGAAACGAATAGTGAAGTTATTGTTCTGCTTGACATAGGAACCCATGATGAGGTGTACTAACAGCTTTATAATTGGTTATTCAAATCTATTTCTTCAACATTTGCTCAAGTTGCTGTAAAATCAAGATAGCAACTCCCACACTTAAAGCTATACCCAACCAAAAATTATCTCCGATCACTTTCCCTTTATCTAAAGCCCAACCGCCCAAAGGTGGCCCGATTAAATAACCAATTGCCCAACACTGGGAATTAATTGATAAATAAACACCGCGCAAAGATTCTGGGGCTAAATCAGCTACAATTGAAGAAGCCGCAGGAGTATAACTAACAATAGCAATTGACAAAATACCTAAGCCTAAAATTGCCAAAAAAATGTTACCACTATGAGCAATTCCCGTCATCCCAATCAGGATAAATCCTATACCCCATAAAAGGGCCGAAATTACTAGGGCTCTAGTGTGACTAAAACGCTTAAAAGCGCGGGCAATTGGCAATTGGCAACTGACAAGTAAAATTGTATGCCAAGTAAATAATGCCGTCAGTGTACCAGGGGAAAAACCTTTTCCTGATGGGGCTGCGGGGATAAAATTGCTAAGATAAAGAGGGATTGTACTTTGGGTTTGGGAGATGTAAAGAGTGAAGAGAATATTTACTAAGACATAAACTAGGAGACTCCGATCCTGTAAGGCAATTTTCCAGCCATTTTGAATTTCATCTGTCCCCACTGGTAAATCTGAAATCTTGGGTTTGTAGGTTTCAGTAATTGTAAAGTAAACTAATACAAAAAATATCAAAAATGAAATGCCATCAATTATAAATAGCGCCCAATAAGCGCCAGTCAAAGTAATTAATAATCCTCCTAAAATAATTCCTACTTGTAAGCCTAAATTATCAGCCAATCGTGTTAAGGCAAAAGCTTCTCTGCGTTCTTCTCCCTCTGTTAAATCGGCGATTGCGGCTTCAGTTGCCGGCCAATATAAACCCACTCCCAAACCCATTAAAACATTACCTAAAACTAGCCCGGTAAAATCTTTGGCAGTTGCTAACATAAAAGAAGCTACAGCAGAAATAATTGCTGACATTAACAAAGTGCGACGACGGCCCCAAACAGGAGAATCTGACAACGAACCGCCCAAAATGCGGGCTAAAATTCCAGAAACTTGAGCACTACCTAAACCTAAACCGACAGCAGTAGCAGATAAACCAAGTTGATTGACAAAAAATATGGGAGCATAAAATAAGGTAAAACCAGTGCCAGTGTGGGATAAAAAGCGACCGAATGCTAGAATCCAGACTTGAGAACCCAGTTGCGGAAGCCAAGATGGCAATTGATGTTTAGACATGGCTTTAAATTTTAAATAGGACTTAGTAGTAATGATTAATTATCTCAAAGGTACAGTAGCAGACATTCAAAAAGGTAACAATCGCGTGATATTGATTCTAGAAGTCAATCAAATTGGTTATGAAGTACAAATTTTGCCTCGAATGACGGGACAATTGCCGGCGATGGGGGAAGTGGTGCAAGTTTTTACTCACCAACAAGTTAAGGAAGACCAAGTGGTATTATACGGTTTTATTTCCGGTGCGGAGCGAGATTTATTCCGGCAATTAGTAAGTGTTAGCGGTATTGGGGCACAACTCGCGATCGCACTTTTGGAAACTTTGGGATTGCAAGACTTAGTTCAAGCTATAGTAGGGGGTAATACTCGCATTTTGGCCAAAACTCCCGGTGTTGGTAACAAAACTGCCGAACGCCTTGCTTTGGAATTGAGAACTAAACTATCAGAATGGCGTAATCAAGAGGGTTTGTCAACATCTGTACCTGCGGGAGTCAGTTCAGTTATTCAAGAAGAAGTTGAGATGACTTTACTCGCTTTGGGATATACTGGCGCGGAGGTAATGCAGGCATTACAGGCTCTGAGTCAAGATCCGAGTTTGTTAAAGAAAGGTAATGCGGAAGATTGGATTCGAGAAGCGATCGCTTGGTTGAGTAGATAAATGGGATGGTAAGGGAAAGCTATTGACAATATCCCGGCGATTGAAATCGCGTCTACACAAACAAAGTCCGCCTACGCGGACTAATGAGCTCGATATACTTTTGCAAGAGAGCTCTTGTCAGATGAGCTTTTCAGTCAGTTTTAACTGACTTTCACCTTTGAGATGGGGGTTAAAACTCCCAGTGGCTTAAAGAGAATGGTGTCAGATACGATCGGATGTGCTTCCCCTGACAAAACGATCGCAACTGCAAAATTTCAGAGCCCTTGTGATATTATTAGGGATTGTCGCATTAGTACAGTAAAACATAAATTCCATTCATGGCACTAACACAAGAGCGCAAACAAGAAATTATGGGTCAATATCAAGCCCATGAAACCGATACAGGATCGGCCGACCTACAAGTAGCCATGCTGAGCGATCGCATTAGCAAACTCAGCGCCCACCTGAAAATCAACCAAAAAGATTTTTCTTCCCGACGCGGTTTAATGCAGTTAATCGGTCGCCGCCGCCGCCTGCTAAGCTATATCCAGAAACAAGATAGAGCTCGCTATCAAGCTTTAATTGCTCGCCTCGGCATTCGCGGCTAGAGTCTGAATATGGCAACCGCCAAAGCATTTAAGACACTCGCTTATTGCTGAAACCCGCTTATTCTTTTCCCTTCTTCCCTAGCCCCTAGCCCCCAGCCCCCAACCCCCTCTTCTTCCCCCAACCCCCCTCCCCCACACCCCAACCCCCTCTTCTTCGTCCCTCAAAACCTCTAAAAAACCGTTTCCCCTTGAAACCGCCCTAAAAATCAAAAAAAAAACAAAAATCACCCCCGAAACA
>NZ_JARFTR010000004.1 GCF_029167235.1 Kamptonema sp. UHCC 0994
TGGCGGTTCCTTTACCGCCAGGATGGCGGCGTTACGTAAGTAATGCGTATGATTATGGGGCATTTTTTTGAGAAAGTTGCCAACATTCCTGCGCGATCGCCCAGTCTTCCTGTGTATGAATCACCAACACTCGCACCGCTGAATCAGCCGCCGCGATGTCTTCATTAACTGGAGATCCTGCATTCTTATCCACATCCAATTTTAAACCCAAAAACCCCAAATTTTCGCAAGCAGCAGCCCTCACAACCGCCGAATGTTCCCCCACCCCTGCGGTGAAAATCAAAGCATCTAAACCGCCTAAACTCGCTACCATAGCGCCAATATAAGAGCGTAGGCGATGGATGTAAATATCTAAAGCTAATTGAGCGCGATCGCTACCCTTGGCGATCGCATCCATAATCATCCGCATATCCGCCGACACCCCAGAAATTCCTAATAAACCCGAACCCCGATTCAAAATCCGATCTAATTTTTCCCCAGTACATTCAGGTTGTCGCAACAGATGAATCAGAATACCAGGATCGACAGATCCAGAGCGACTACCCATCATTAAACCATCTAAAGGTGTGAAACCCATTGTGGTGTCAATACTTCTACCTTCGCGAATTGCAGCGAGAGAACAACCATTGCCTAAATGACAGTTAATCAGCCGTAATTCTGCCAAATCTCGACCTAGAATTTGAGCCGCACGCTGAGAGCAAAATTGGTGGCTGATACCGTGAAAACCATAGCGCCTAATTCCCTGTTCTAGCCACTCGTAAAGACCAGGATAAACATACGCAGCCGGAGGTAATTGTGCGTGAAAAGCAGTATCAAAAACTGCCACTTGCGGCACATTTCCTAAACTTTTTTCAATGGCTTCGATCCCTTCCAAATTAGCAGGATTGTGAACGGGAGCGAACACGGCTAAACGCGCGATCGCTGCTTTTACTTCTGGAGTAATAAATGTGCTTTGCTGATATTCTTGTCCTCCGTGTACTACTCGATGACCAACAATATCAATCTCACTGGGATGCTCAATAACTTTAGTTTCACCGCTCCAAAGTGTCTTCAACATCTCAAAGATAGTATTCGTGCGAAAATCTGAATCAAACTCCTCTTCAACCTTTTTTCCTTGAGCTGTTTTCACTTTTAATTCTGCTGCGCCTTCGTGGTGAGTCCAATCAATTGCAGCTTCCCATATCGGCTCTAAAGGTTCGTTAGGAATTGTGTCTTTGACTTCGTAAAGGCAGCTTTTTTGACTACTAGATCCGGCATTTAATACTAATATTTTCATAATTGATTGCTAATTGCTAATTGTTAATTGCTAATTGCTAATTGTTAATTGCTAACAACTAACAACTAACAACTAACTACTAACTACTAACTACCTGGTAAAGAACGCAAATGCTCATCCATATAATAGCGATCGCCTAACAACTCCAACAATGGCCCATGAACATCAAATCTGACCATACTAACAGAACCAGCCAAGGAATTAATGCGATCGCGATAACGACCTAAATCAATTCCTAAAAGACTACAAAGTATAATTCTAATAGTTGCCTTGTGGGAAACAACTAACACATTACCATCCCGATATTTTTCCTCAATTTCTGCGATTACAAGGGAGGATCTACTAGCAATATGCACCGCAGTTTCGCCACCATTAGGTGCATTCCAGGCGGGTTCAGTCATCCAACTAATATAATCATCAAGATAGTTTTCTTTGACAAATTCTAGCGTTTTTCCTTCCCATTCACCATAGCGGATTTCTTTCAGTCCATCCCGCAATTGCATCTCAATTCCTACTGCATCGCACAATGGTTTTGCTGTGGCAATTGTCCGTTTCATTGGACTTACATAAACTGCTGTCCAAGGTAAAGAAGAGTAAGCAGCAGCAAAAGCTTCTGCCATCTTAGTACCTTCAGGTGTTAACTCAGGATCGAGATCGCCGCAATAACCGCCTGTGCGACTGTAAGTGGTTTCTCCGTGACGTAGAAAGTACAATTTTAAACTCATAAATTCTTCCTAATTAGGTATACAAATTTCTATTGTTAGGTACGTAGTTGCGCTTCAGCGCTCTTATAGAAACTTAGATAAGAGCGCTAAAGCGCAACTACGTACCTACAGGATTAGGTAATTACAGTTGGCTGTTCCCGTCCTGTAAGAGTCCGAATTTGGGCAATTTCATCAGCAATAGTAATCAAACTTCCTAATGCTTCTTGGGTATCTATATCATGTTTTGCGGCATTTGGTTCGTAACTTTCCAGATAAATCCTTAAAGTTGCGCCTTGGGTTCCCGTACCAGAAAGACGGAAAACAATGCGCGAACCATCGGTAAATCCGATCCGAATTCCCTGCTTTTCACTAATGCTACCATCAATCGGATCGGTATAGCTGAAATCATCAGCGTAATCTACCTGATATTGACCTAATTGCTTACCTTTTAAGCTAGAAAATGCAGCGCGAACATTAGCAATCAAAGTATTAGCTTTGTCACTATCTACTCCTTCGTAGTCATGGCGGGAGTAGTAGTTACGACCGTAAGTTTTCCAGTGTTCCCGCACGATTTGCTCGACTGATTTTTGCTGTACGGCGATAATATTCAACCAGAATAATACAGCCCACAACCCATCTTTTTCGCGGACGTGATTGGAACCAGTACCAAAACTTTCTTCGCCGCACAAAGTGGCTTTATCGGCATCTAAAAGATTGCCGAAAAATTTCCAGCCTGTAGGAGTTTCGTAGCAGTCAATTCCTAGTTTAGCAGCAACGCGATCTGCTGCCGCTGAAGTAGGCATAGATCGTGCTATTCCTGTTAAACCAGCACTGTAACCAGGAACTAATTTAGCATTGGCAGCCAGAATCGCTAAACTATCACTAGGTGTAACGAAAAATTTGTGACCTAAAATCATATTCCGATCGCCGTCGCCATCGGAAGCTGCACCGAAATCCGGTGCGTTTTCCCCATATAAAATCTCAACGAGTTCGTGTGCATAAACTAGGTTAGGATCGGGATGTCCGCCACCAAAATCTTCGAGGGGAATGCCATTAATTACAGTACCCGCAGGTGCTCCTAAATGTTCCTCTAAAATTGTCTTAGCGTAAGGGCCAGTAACGGCGTGCATTGAGTCAACACAGAGGCGAAAATTACCAGAAGTTATTAACTGGCGGATGCGATCGAAATCAAAGAGAGACTGCATTAATTCAGCGTAGTCTGCTACGGAATCAATCACCTCAACTATCATTTCTCCGAGTTGAAATGTCCCTAATTTGTCTAGGTCAACATCGTTGGCTTCGAGGATTTTATAATCGGCGATTGTTTTAGTCCGATTATAAATTTCATCAGTAACTTTTTCCGGTGCTGGCCCGCCGTTGCTAATGTTATATTTAATCCCAAAATCTCCATCTGGGCCGCCAGGATTGTGACTAGCAGATAGTACAATTCCACCGAAGGCGTGATATTTCCGAATGATGCAGGAAACGGCAGGTGTTGATAAAATGCCGCCTTGACCTACTAATACTTTGCCAAAGCCATTGGCGGCAGCCATTTTTAAAATTGTCTGAATAGCTGTGCGATTGTAATAGCGCCCATCGCCGCCGACAACTAATTTTTGTCCTTGATAGTTTTCTAAGCTGTCAAAAATAGATTGGACGAAGTTTTCGAGGTAGTGGCGTTGTTGAAATACTGTAACTTGTTTCCGTAGTCCCGATGTGCCGGGTTTTTGGTCAGAAAATGGTTGTGTTAATACGGTGTGTATGTTCATGGGCAATGATTAAGTAAGGATGGGTTTATTTCTAAGTTTATTGAATAATATCAAAGATATAGGCCATCGCCGCACTAAATGAGTAAAAGTATTAGTGGTATCCTAACCGCCAGGGAGGTTGGCCTTATCGGGGACAATTTTTTAATAAAACTTGCTTAAATTCCCCTGCACTCTTAAAATAAATCTCTGGATTATCCACTAAAGCTAAGTCTATCACATCAGCTAACGGTTTAGGAATTGCAGAATTGCGATCGCGCACGGGAACCGCATCATTTTGTAACACTGCTAAAAAGGGATCTTGACCGCTAAAATTGCGCGGAGCATTAGCTGTTAACATATAATATAATGAAGCGGCCGCCGCCCACACATCAACCGACCGTTGTGGGTACTTAAAATCAAGCACTTGCTGTCTCGGCATAAAATATGGCGTACCCGCTGTATGTCCCGTATTGGTTAAACCACTTAAACCCGCTTGATCGAAAGCTTTTCCTAACCCATAATCGGCAACTTTGACAATATTTTTACCGTTAATATTAGTCACAAAAATATTACCAGGTTTGAGGTCACGGTGAACTAAACCCCGTCCTTTGCCAAAACTGCCATCAGCTAATTTAACATTAGGAATTTCGGCATTATGGGCGTATTCTAAACCATCTAAAACTTGCAAAATCATCGGTACAGCTTCATTTATAGGTAAAATTTTATTGTTATTTTTTAGCATTACTTTCAATGCAACTTGTTCGCCTGTTTGTTTATGTTGCGCTAAATAAACGATGCTAAATCCACCTCTTCCCAATTCTCTCAATATTTTGTAGTTCTTAATTGTGCCTAAGTTTTGATTCCCTGCTTCTAATTGCTGTAGAAAACCCTGGATCATTTGCCATAAATCCGGTTTTTTCTGTTGATTGAGAGGTATTTCGCGCTTTAAAGTTTTTTCTAATTCCGGGTCAATTTCAGTTTTAACTTGAAAAATAGTATGACTTAGTTTAATTTCATCGCCTGTTTTTAAATCAAATTCGGGAAAACTAAGTTTAGCTGCTTCTTCAGGGGTTTGATTTGCTTCTCGCTGTCCGATTTTATTGCCATTAACAAATGTGCCATTTTTACTGCCAAAATCGCGCACGCGGATGTCGGGAGGATTGATATCGAGTAAGCAGTGATAGCGGGATATAGTGCGGTGATTTTCGTCGTCGGGAATTTGAGGATGACAGTCTGTGGCGCGGCCAATGATGCAGGTGGTACGGGTGTCAAAGGTGAATTTTTGACCTTTTAAATTGCCTTCTGTAATTGTGAGGGTGACTTGGGATGGCATTGATGTCTGTAGGGGGTGTAAATCGCTATATCATAACAAAAATAGCGATAATTTTGTAGGGGCGGGTTCGCCCAAATATTTGACACCCATCGAACAATTATAAAAACCCGCCCCAACCCCACGAAAAATTTAACAATTAATTCAATTTAACTATCGGGCAAGAATGGTTGTTTGGGGTTGTTCGTTGGGTGGGGGCGGGTTATCAAGATTATTCGTGGGTGGCAAAAATCATCGGCGAACCCGCCCCTACGACATTTTATTCAATTGGCGGCGCTTTGTAGAAGTGAAGCTGGGTTGGCACAGACACTAACTGCAATCTCTATCTTTAATCCTAAAGCCTTTAGCAAAGCCATAAATCGGTAAATCTCTTCTCCTCCTGATGCTTTTAGTAATTCCTGAAGTTGATCCCAATTCTGTTGATCTTCTTCAGCCATTATAGAGACTTTACCTTGAGATTTAATCAGATAGTCATGGTAACTATGAGTTTTAGGCATCGTTTCTACTCCTAAATTCTATCCAGTATTCTTTGGCTTTGCGAATATCTCGATCTTGGGTACTTTTATCTCCACCGCAGAGAAGAAATACGATAATTGAGTCTCTTTTTCCAAAATAAACCCGGTAGCCTGGGCTAGAGTTAATAGATTATAGCTTATAAGCGTTGCTTTGACAATTGCATGATACCCCAAGACCTCTTGACAAACAGCACAGCCTTAAAATATAATCAGTTTCAACTCAACACAAATTTTTATCCCATGAAAACAGTTGACAGAAATCAATTAAAAGCTAATTTACTAGAATTTTTGCAACTTGTCGAGCTAGAAGGCGAAGAAATTTTAGTGACGGATGGAAATAAGCCAGTTGTGAGAATTTCTCAGTATGAAAAGACTGTTTCAACGGAAGAATTATTTAAGGATATGCGGGGTAAAGTCAAATATTTTGAGGACTTAACTACTCCAAATTGATGAGGAAATTTGGCTAGAAAGTGTCAAACTAGAATGGGAACATCGAGATCCAGCAGATAGAGTGGTTGTAGCAGTGGCGAAAAGAAATCAAGCTGCTATTATTACAGCCGATCAAAAAATAGCTAGTTTCTACAAATTTCGCTGATGAATAAAACTCAAAGCATTTCCCACTTGTTGAATAATTGGTAAAGCTTTCTCCTCCGACAAAACTCCGTTATCTTCCAGATAATCAGCTAAATCAATCCCGTCGATTAACTCCATCACCATACACCATAAATCACCCTCCTGAAACACCTCATAAACTTCCACAACATGAGGATGACTACACTTTGCTAAACACAGCGCCTCATTCATAAACTTACCTTGGCGCTTGACAAAATCGACCTTTCCTTGTTGAATAGCATTCAGAGTTTTAATCGCAACTAACTTACCTTCTTTAAGATTTTGAGCGCGATAAGTGACACCGAAACCACCGCCGCCGAGGATTTCTTCTATTAAATATTTGCCTTCGTGCAGTTGTTGTCCCTTTGCCCAGTGCTGCATATTATTGTGTGAGGATGTGTAGATACAAGAAATTGTAGCAGAAAAGTGTTGCCTTGAGAATTTATACCAATGCTAATAGGACTTACGCAAAACTATCCGTAACGCCGCCATCTTGGCAATGAAGAAACCGCCAAGATGGCGGCGTTACGTAATCGTGCGTAAGTCCTGACTTTACAACTCTTGACGCGAGAGAAGAGACAATCGCACTCCACTAACCTCTAGGCAAAGTATCCTGATAATACCCCCATTTCCAGTCACGAACTTCAGGTAAATCATCGCCATATTCAGCAATGTAAGTGACGTGCTCTACCAATTTGTCATGCAGCATTTGTTTAATGTGAGCACCGATGTAATGCAGTTGAGGCAAACGATCGATTACATCCATCACTAAATGGAAACGATCTAAATCATTTCTCACTACCATATCAAAAGGTGTACTCGTAGTCCCTTCTTCCTTATAACCCCGTGCATGGATATTATGATGGTTTGTTCGGCGGTAAGTTAGACGGTGAATTAGCCAGGGATAGCCGTGATAGGCAAAGATGATTGGTTTATCAATGGTAAAAATTGAGTCGAAATCTTTATCATTCAAACCGTGCGGATGTTCGCTTTCTGGTTGCAATTTCATTAAGTCTACAACGTTAACAACGCGCACTTTTAAGTCGGGTAAATGTAGCCGAATTAAGTCAACTGCTGCTAGGGTTTCCAAGGTAGGAACGTCGCCGGCGCAAGCCATGACGACATCGGGTTCGGTTTTTTGATCGTTGCTTGCCCATTGCCAAATACTGACCCCCGCCGTACAATGTTTGACGGCTGCATCCATATCTAAATATTGCAATGCGGGTTGTTTCCCGGCAACAATAACGTTGACGTATTGACGACTGCGTAAACAGTGATCGGTGACGGATAACAAGGTGTTAGCGTCGGGTGGAAAATAAACCCGAATTACGGCGGCTTTTTTGTTAACTACGTGGTCGATAAAACCGGGATCTTGGTGGGAGAAACCGTTATGATCTTGTCGCCAAACGTGGGAAGTTAACAGGTAATTAAGAGAGGCGATTTGTCGCCGCCAAGGTATATGACGGGTAGTGTTCAACCATTTGGCGTGTTGGTTAAACATTGAATCTATGACGTGGATAAAGGCTTCGTAACAGGAGAAAAAGCCATGACGACCGGTTAGTAAATAACCTTCTAACCATCCTTGGCAAGTGTGCTCGCTGAGGATTTCCATGACTCGGCCATCGGGGGAAAGGTGATCGTCGTAGGAGAAGGTATAATCCATCCAAGCGCGATCGGTGGCTTCAAATATGTCGTTCCAGCGGTTGGAGGCGGTTTCATCTGGCCCAACGATGCGGAAATTCCGGCTTTCCTGGTTGAATTTCATCACGTCGCGCAGGAATTTGCCCATAACGCGGGTGGCTTCGGCGTTAGTAGTGCCTGGTTTTGTGACTTCTACGGCATAATCTTGAAATTTTGGCATTTTGAGGTCGCGGAGCAAAATGCCGCCGTTGGCGTGAGGATTATCGCCCATACGTCGCGTTCCTAGAGGCGCGAGTTCGGCTAATTCGGAGATAAATTTGCCTGTTTCGTCGAAGAGTTCTTCGGGTTTGTAGCTTTTCATCCAGTCTTCGAGGAGTTGGACGTGCCCCGGTTTGGTGGCCATTTCGGAAAGGGGAACTTGGTGCGATCGCCAGAAATCTTCGGTTTTTTTGCCATCTACTTCTTTAGGCCCAGTCCAACCTTTGGGCGATCGCAGAATAATTATCGGCCACCGAGGACGGTTGCTATAACCATTAGTACGCGCTTCTTGTTGAATGGCTTTAATTTCGGCGATCGCACTATCCATCGTCGCCGCCATTAATTGGTGCATCGTTTCTGGATCTGAACCTTCCACAAAATAAGGCTTATAGCCATAACCCACAAACAAACTTTCTAACTCTTCATGGCTAATTCGTGCTAACACCGTCGGGTTAGCAATTTTATAACCATTTAGGTGTAAAATTGGTAACACTGCTCCATCATTAATCGGGTTAAGAAACTTATTGGAATGCCAAGCAGTAGCTAAGGGGCCCGTTTCTGCTTCGCCATCGCCGACAACGCAGGCGACAATTAGATCGGGGTTATCAAAAGCCGCCCCGTAAGCGTGGGAAACAGCATAGCCCAGTTCGCCGCCTTCGTGGATCGAACCAGGAGTTTCCGGCGCAACGTGGCTAGGGATTCCACGCGGGAAGGAAAACTGTTTAAACAGCCGTTGCATCCCCTCAGTATCTTGGGAAACATTGGGGTAATATTCACTGTAAGTGCCTTCTAAGTAAGTGTTGGCAACTATGCCAGGGCCGCCGTGACCAGGGCCGGCAATGTATATTACATTCAGGTCTTGAGCTTTAATTAGGCGGTTGAGGTGGGCGTAAATGAAGTTCAAACCGGGAGTTGTACCCCAATGTCCTAATAGCCTTGGTTTAACGTGCTCTAACTTCAGGGGTTCTTTTAAGAGGGGGTTGTCTAGCAAATAAATTTGTCCCACAGACAAATAGTTTGCGGCCCGCCAGTAAGCGTGGATTTTATCCAATTCTTCTGGGGAAAGGGGTTTTTTTTGTTGTACTGGAGTGGTTGCTATCATAACTGATTTAAGCGATCGTGATATTTTAGTCAATGCTTTGCTTACATTCCCAAGGCTAAAAGCAATGGGATTGCGATAAATCTTGTGAAGCTTGCCTGGAAAATCAATCTATCCTGCGACTGAGCTTTTGTAGTGTTAACTTGCAACTCCTTAGATTTTAGAGCTAAACTTTATCTTGAAGATCGGAAGTTGATTGCATACTACCTCATTTTTTAGGAGGGGAATATTAAATTAACGTTAATCTCTTGTTAATAGCTTTTTGCACAAGGTTGTTCAACCTTACCAAAGCGAATTATTCTCAATAACTTAATACAATCAACCTCCGCCTCCTGCCTCCTGCCTTCTAGATAATTGACTTCCACCTTCTGCTAT
The DNA here is from genome assembly GCF_029167235.1 of Kamptonema sp. UHCC 0994. Lineage (GTDB taxonomy): Bacteria > Cyanobacteriota > Cyanobacteriia > Cyanobacteriales > Microcoleaceae > Kamptonema. The sequence continues at coordinate 9,559 of NZ_JARFTR010000004.1, forward strand.
AAAACCGAGCCAATACACAGAAACCATATTTGTTAGCAAAAAAAAGTATCGTAGCTAACATAAAGTAGTTACAGCACTTTGCGTGACCAAGAGGTACACTAACAGCAATGAGCAAAGTAACTTTGGACTCTACTATTGTACCTAATCGTTAAGCAAAGTGCTGTAACTACTTAGCTGCAAAGTTGTATGAAGAAATTTTGAGCAAGTGAGCGAAACCTCTCGCAATAGTGAAGGTAGTGGATTAGGACTAGCAATCAGCCAGAAAATTGTTCATATGAAGCGGGCAGAAAATATAGAACAGATAGATGAAAAATTTGCACCTTTTGCTAACAAGTTACGCCAACTATATAAAGGCTTTCAAGAAAAAGCAATGAAAGAATTTATTAGCCAATATAGGAGAGAAAAGCCGTGAACAGTGAATTTGAGAAAAAAAGTATAGTTTTAGTAGTAGACGATGGCGCAAATAATCTAGCCATACTCTCTGACTATTTAGAGGAAGTTGGATTTGAAGTCTGGGTAGCTTCAGATGGGGAAAGTGCTTTAGAAGCAGTTCAATATGAATCCCCAGATATCATCTTGTTAGATATAATGATGCCGTTTCTAGATGGATTTGAAACTTGCCTTCGGCTGAAAGCAAATCCTACAACAAAGGACATCCCTCTGATTTTTATGAGCGCCCTTTCCGAAACGGTTGATAAAGTTAAAGGTTTGTCTTTAGGTGCCGTTGATTATATTACTAAGCCATTTCAACACGAAGAGGTATTAGTGCGGCTGAAGCTGCATTTAAAAATGAGCCTTTTAACTAAGAAAATGGAAGAAAAAAATTCGCTATTGAGCGAATTAACTTCTCAGCTAGAACACCGAGTAGAGGCGCGAACTGCTGAACTAAAAAGTGCCATGCACGAACTTCAAAACGCTTATTTAGAGTTATTAGCAAAGGAAGATAAGTTACGCTATGATGCTTTTCATGACTCTTTGACTGGTCTGCCTAACAGAACTTGGTTTATAAATCGGCTAAATCAGGTAATTGAGTTAGCTAATGCGAACTCCGATTATTTGTATGCAGTCATGTTTATCGACTTAGACCGCTTTAAAGTTGTTAACGACAGCCTCGGACATTTAGTTGGAGATGAATTGCTAAAAATGGTTGCAAAAAGGCTGCAAGATTGCGTACCTCAAACAGATATAGTTGCCCGCTTAGGAGGCGATGAATTTATAATTTTACTCGAAGGGATTAGAGATATCAGCGAAGCTATAAGCACAGCAAATTGCATCCTAGAACACTTGAGAAAGCCCTTCAATTTTGACAAATATGAAATATTTACAGGTGCTAGCATTGGCATTACCTCTAGTACAATGGTTTACGATAGCGCTGCTGACGCGATCAGAGATGCTGATGTTGCAATGTACCAGGCTAAAATTAAAGGTAAAGGCTGTTATGAAGTATTAACAAAAGCACTCCAGACTCAGGCTGCAACTCGCTTGCAGCTTGAAAATGACCTACGGAAGGCAATAGAATTAAAAGAATTTTGCCTTTATTATCAACCGATTGTATCGCTATCTACAGGTCATCTTTTAGGCTTTGAAGCTTTAGTGCGTTGGCATCGTGGTTTTGGCGAATTAGTTCCACCTGCAAAATTTATTCCCCTTGCTGAAGAAATTGGAGCGATAAATTCTCTTGGTTGGTGGATTTTTCAGGAAGCTTGTCGCCAACTCCGGTTATGGCAGCAGCAGTTTCCCCAATCTCTTGCTTTGACACTGAATGTAAATGTTTCGCCAGTTCAGTTAAAACAAGTTAATCTAGTTGAGAGGATGCAGAAAATTGTCGAAGCTACTGGCGTTTCAAGTTCCTGCTTGAAACTAGAAATTACTGAAAGCTGCTTTTTAGAAGCATCTAGCTGTGAAGCAACAATGCTGAAGCAATTAAAAAATCGGGGTATTAAGTTGTGTATTGATGACTTTGGAACTGGTTATTCTTCTTTAAGCCGTTTGCATGAGTTTCCCATTGATACCTTGAAAATTGACCGCTCTTTTGTCAGCCGTCTCAGTGCGGGGAAAGGTGACGGAATCGTGGAAACAATTGTTACTCTTGCTCACAGTTTTGGTATGGATGTAGTCGCAGAAGGAATAGAAACTTTAGAACAATTAGAAAAACTCTGTTCTCTAGGGTGTGAGTTCGGCCAAGGTTATCTATTCTCTAAGCCTGTAGACAGTCAAACGGCAACACAACTCCTGTTAAACAATGCTAAACTGTTGCCTTCAATGTTGCGACCATCCTTAACAGCTTAATGCTAAATTTTCCCTAATTTGATTGCTCCACTTTCATTCCTGGGAAATTTAATGTTCTTAATTAGTTAACAAAGGAGTAATAAAAAATGAGTGTAGATAGTGAAAAAAGAGATATTGTCTTAATCGTCGATGACAACTCAAATAACTTAGGGGTACTCTATGATTTATTGGATAATGCTGGCTTTGAAGTTTGGGTAGCACAAGATGGAGAAAGTGCTATAGAAAAGGTGGGTTATGCACTTCCAGATTTGATTTTATTGGATATAATGATGCCGGGAATAGATGGTTTTGAAACTTGTAAGCGCCTAAAAGAAAATCCTTTAACTGCTGACATACCTGTGGTTTTTATGAGCGCTCTGTCTGAGGCAGTTGATAAGGTTAAAGGTTTGTCTTTAGGAGCAGTAGATTACATTACCAAGCCGTTTCAACAGGAAGAAGTATTAGCTCGCGTTAAACTTCATCTAAAATTGTATTATTTGACTAAGAAAATCGAAAAACAAAATCAGGAATTAGAGCAGCGCGTACAAGCACGTACTGCTGAATTAACCCGCACTTTACACGAATTAAAACAGGCTCAAGTTCAATTAGTGCAGACTGAAAAAATGTCTAGTTTAGGTCAATTGGTGGCTGGTGTTGCTCATGAAATTAACAACCCAGTTAGTTTTATTTTCGGCAATCTGAACCATGCTTCTGAATATATAAAAGACTTGCTCGATCATTTGGAAGTTTATCAGCAAAATTATCCCAATCCTGTGTCGGAAGTCTCCAATCATGCTGAGGAGATTGAGCTAGATTACTTAATAGAAGACTTGCCCAACATGATTAATTCCATGAAAGTAGGGGCGGAGAGAATTAGTAATATTAGTACATCTCTGCGAAATTTCTCGCGAACAGATGCCTCAACCAAGATACCAGTAAATATTCACGAAGGTATAGACAGTACCTTACTAATTTTACGTTACAGGCTTAAAGCTTGCGGACATCGCCCCACTATTGAGGTAATTAAAGAATACGGTGAGCTACCATTGTTGAAATGCTATTCTGGACAAATGAATCAAGTATTTATGAATTTAATCGCGAATGCAATCGATGTTTTAGAAGAAGAAGAGTCGGAAAATCAGGCTGCAAACAGAAAAAATCCTAGGATTAAAATTAGTACAGAAATAACAAATAATAATTCAGTAATTATTCGCATTGCTGATAATGGAGCGGGGATGTCTGATGCAATTAGGGCGCAGCTCTTTGAAGCTTTCTTTACAACCAAACCAGCGGGTAAAGGTACAGGCTTGGGATTGAGCATTAGTTATCAAATTGTGGTTGAGAAACATGGAGGAAAACTATCTTGTACTTCTACCCTTGGTCAGGGTACAGAGTTCACTGTTGAAATTCCAATAGAGCAGCCATAATTACGGATTGTGACCAAAAAGACGGCAAATATTTTACTTTTATTTTTGTCAAAAATGAGATAAAATAAGATACACGCTGGCTGGACTATTCTATGATGCGCTCAACTGCTTCTAGCTCCAGAAAACTACCTCTGCGCCTCGTTTTAGTCGGGCCATTCCTACTGCAAATTTTTACGGCGGTAGGGTTAACAGGATGGCTCTCATTACGCAACGGGCAGGAAGCTGTTAATGAGGTTGCTACTCAGTTACGGGGTGAAATTAGCGATCGCATCTCGGAACGGCTCGAAGCTTATGTAGCTACCGCCCATTTAGTCAATCAACTCAATGCTAATGCAATTAACTCAGGTCAAATAGACATAGAGAATGCTCGCAGTATGGAACGCCACTTGTGGAACCAACTTGAAACTTTTCCCACAGTTTTTTTGAATTTTTATAGCAGTGCTTCAGGAGAAGAGTTCTTTTTAGGTAAACGGTTAGAGAATGGTAAGTTTCAGGTGGGGAGTATGAATAGCATAACTCCCGGAAAATTGTATAACTATTTCACAAATAAACAAGGAGATAGAGCCAAGTTACTACGAGTTACTACCAACTACGATCCGCGATCGCGCCCTTGGTATAAGGCTGCTACGAATGCAGGTAAACCTGTCTGGAGTGAAATTTACGCGGATTTTATAAGCAAAGAACTTGGCATTACAGCAGCGCAGCCTTTATACGACAAATCTGGCAATCTTCGGGGCATACTTGGCACTTACATTCTCTTTCTTCCTTTCAATCAATATCTTAGAAGTTTGAAAATTGGTCAGTCTGGACAGGCATTTATTATCGATCGGGATGGAATATTAGTAAGTACATCAACCCTCGATCCAGTATTTGTAATCAAAGGAAAAAAAACCGAACGTATTAAGGCATCATCGAGCAATAATTCCTTAATAAAACTAACAGCAAAGCACTTGCAAAAACGCTTCGGCAACTTTCATCAAATTAATAGCCGTCAACAGCTTGATTTTGAGATAGACGGGACGCGAGAATTTATTCAAATAACTCCTCTGCGGGACGACAAAGGTTTGGACTGGCTAATTGTAGTCACTGTCCCCGAATCTGACTTCATGGATCGAATCAATACTAACACCCGAACTACGATTTTACTGTGCCTTTTATCATTACTGCTGGCTGCCATCCTGGGAATTTTTACATCGGGCTGGATAGCTGAGCCGATTCTGCGTTTGAGGAATGCAAGTAAAGCTATTGCCAGTGGAAAATTAAACCACAAACTAGAGATTGAATCGATTGGCGAATTGGACATTTTAGCTCAGTCATTTAATCTTATGGCACTGCAATTGCAAGAGTCTTTTACTGCCCTCGAAAAGACAAATGAAGACTTAGAACAGCGAGTTGATGAACGGACAGTAGCACTGCGAGAAAGCGAAGCTCTACTCAACCAAACCCAGCGGATAGCAAAAGTTGGCGGCTGGGAAATGAATCTAGAAACTCAAGAATTTACTTGGACAGAGGAAGTTTACCGCATTTATGAAGTTGATTTAGATTTCCAGTTAACTATTGCAGGGGTAACGGCTTTTTATTCATCTGAGTCCCTACAGATTTTGGAACAAGCTAGCTTGCAAGCGATGGCAAATAAAGAACATTTTGACGTAGAGTTGCAGTTCCTCACCGCTAAAAAAAATCAGCGGTGGGTTCACGTTCTCGGTCAACCTCACTACAAAAATGATGTTCCGGTCAAATTGAAAGGAACTTTTCAAGACATTACAGACCGCAAAATAGCAGAAGTCACACTGCAAGAGGCTAAGGTTGCCGCTGATGCTGCCAATCAAGCTAAAAGCGAATTTCTTGCTAACATGAGCCACGAACTACGAACACCTCTCAACGGTATTTTAGGTTATGCTCAAATCCTCCAGCGAGATAGCAGTTTAACTCAGAAACAACTGGCTGATATTAACATCATTTACAAGTGTGGTTCACACTTGCTTACCCTGATTAATGATATTTTAGACCTATCGAAAATTGAAGCTAGAAAAATGGAACTTCATCCCACAAATTTCTATTTTATGGGATTTCTTCAGGTAGTCAGTGAAATCTGCCGCATTAAAGCCGAACAAAAAGGTATTTCTTTCATTTGCAAATTTGACCCTGCACTCCCTCGCATGGTTCAAACGGATGAAAAACGTTTGCGGCAAGTGCTAGTTAATCTTCTCGGTAATGCTGTTAAATTTACCGACGTAGGCGCAGTCACTTTTAAAGTCGCAGTTCTAGAATTAGCATCTGTGGAATTAACTACGATTGCACTAACAAATATTAACACAATCCGCTTTCAAATAGAAGATACTGGCGTAGGAATGACTAGCGAACAAATGCAGAAAATATTTCAGCCATTTGAACAAGTAGGTGATACTCGCCGGATGTCAGAAGGAACTGGCTTAGGATTAGCAATTAGTTTAAAAATTATTGAAATGATGGGTAGCAGCATTAAAGTCGCCAGTAAGTCGCAAGCTGGTAGTCAGTTCTGGTTTGATTTGAATTTACCTGCTGCTGGCGAAGAAGAGATTTCACTGAAAACAGAGCCAACAGGAAGTATAGTTGGCTTTACAGGCGAAAAGCGCAAAATTCTAATAGTAGACGATCGCTGGGAAAATCGCTCTGTGATTGTCAATTTGCTCAAGCCAATTGGCTTTATAGTTGCTGAAGCTGCAAATGGAATTGAATGTTTAGATCGAATTGCCGAGTTAATCCCAGACGTAATAATCACCGACTTAGTAATGCCCAAAATGGATGGTTTTCAATTAGTGCGGTGCTTGCGCGAATCGCCTGAATTTAAAGATATAATAGTAATCGTTTCTTCAGCTTCAGTATTTGAAACTGACCAATACAATAGTTTAGATGCCGGGGCTGATGCTTTTCTGCCTAAACCTGTACAAGTTTCTGATTTGTTTGGATTGTTGGAGAGGCTTTTAGGGATATCCTGGCTGTACGGAGATTCAGTTGAATTTCCCCATCCCACCACCAAAGCTATTAAAGAAAATATCGCCCTATCACCGTCGGTGACTATAATTCCTCCCCCCCCAGAACAAATTGATATTTTATATGATTTAATTATGAAAGGCAATTTAAAAGGGATTATCAAGCAAGCCGAGAATTTAAAAGCCTTGGACGCAAATTTTATTCCCTTTGCCGATCGGTTGTACGACTTTGCTAAAAAGTTTCAAGAAAAACAGCTAAAGTCTTTTATTAATCAATACAAGCAAAAGGATTAATTAAATTTGTTAACTGTTAACTGTTAATTGTTAACTGTTAATTGTAGGTTGGGTTTCGCTCAAAATTTCCTTCTTCCTTCTTCCTTCTTCCTTCTTCCTTCTTCCTTCTTCCTTCTTCCTTCTACTTAGCATTTCAGAGGAATCTCAATCGCAAACTCGGAACCTTGTCCAAATACCGAATTGCATTGTAACTTACCTCCGTGTTTCTCTACTACAATTTGATAACTAATAGACAAACCCAAACCTGTGCCTTTGCCGACAGGTTTAGTAGTAAAAAATGGGTCAAATAAGCGGCGGCTTACCTCCTCAGTCATCCCCTGACCGTTGTCGGCAATACGGATGCTAATTAAAGTTTCTTCTATCAACTCGGTGTGAATTACAATCATCGGGCCGCTTCTTGCAGCGAAAGATGATAAACCTGATTCATCAAAATACGATCTGCATTGTTTTTGCCGATAAAATTCTTCCAAAGCATCAATAGCATTACTCAAAAGATTCATAAATACCTGATTTAGCTGTCCGGCATAGCATTCTACTTTAGGTAAATTGCCATATTTTTTAATTACTTGAATCTCAGGAATATCCGAGCGAGTTCTCAATCTATTTTGCAAAATTAGCAGCGTATTTTCAATGCCTTCGTGAATATCAACAGCTTTCTTTTCTGATTCATCTAGTCGCGAGAAGTTCCGTAAACTGAGAACTATTTCCCGAATCCTATCAGCCCCCATCTTCATAGAAGATAAGATTTTTAGTAAATCTTCGCTGAGGAAATCTAACTCAATTGCCTCTGTTTGTTGTTGAATTTCTAGCGATGGATGGGGATAGTATTTTTGATAGATGCGAACTAAATTCAAGACATCTTTAATATACTGAGTGGCGTAAGTTAGATTGCCGTAAATAAAGCTAATCGGATTGTTAATTTCATGGGCAACACCAGCTACCATTTGACCCAAGCTAGACATTTTTTCTGTATGAATTAGCTGAGATTGAGTTTGCCTGAGTTCCTTAAGAGCAAGTTCGAGCTGCTGAGCTTTTTGCTGGGCAATTGCTTCTGATTCCCTCAAAGAATCTTCCGCTTGTTTGCGATCGCTAATATCTTTTAGTGTCCCAGTCATCCGCAGTGGTTTATTAGATTTGAAATGATTAGTTTTTTGTTTATTTTCTTTAAGTTCTAATATTTCCTCAAACTCACCACAAGTGACTACCTTACCGTGATTTAAAACCCATTTCCACTCTCCCGATTTTGTTAGCATTCGGTGTTCGGTTTCAAAAAAAGGCGTACTACCTGCTAAATGCTGTTTGAGAATCTGAATTACTTTCGGTCTATCTTCTGAATGCACTAGATGAAACCACGCTCTAGCCTCTCCATTAATCTCATTCGCAGCATAGCCTAAAATCTGGCTCCACTGAGCGCTAAAATAAACTTCTCCCGTTACTAAATTCCAATCCCACAATCCTTGGTCAGTTCCTGCTAAAGCTAGTTGTAAACGCTCTTCGCTTGCTTGCAGGGATGCCATTAATTCACTACGCTCTACTTCCGCCTGCTTGTGTTCTGTAATGTCAAAAATTGCTCCGTTTAGCCATGAAACTTTTCCCGATCCATCAAAAATAGCTTGACCTTTATCGTAAACCCACTTGATATTACCATCTTTATGTAATAGCCGATACTCGATGATATATGGCTGTTTCAAATTGATAGCTTTCTGAACTGTATTCTCTACTATTTCTCGATCTTCGGGATGAATAATACTGGCAAAAGTTTGTGTCCTACTATTAATAAAATTTTTTGCCCGAAAGCCGCTAATAGCTTGTATGCCGTCACTGAGGAAAGCCATTGTCCGGTGATGGTCGCAGGCGCATCGATAAACAGCTCCGGGAATGTTAGAAACTAGAGAGCTAAACTCTTCTTGTCTTGCTTGTAAAGCCTTTTCTGCTAGTTTTCGATCTGTGATGTCCCGCGCAAAGGCACAATGATATTCTTTGCCATTAAATTGTAGGTGATTGATGGTAATTTCGACAGGGAAAATCCGATTATGTTTAGTACGATGGTGGGCTTCAATGTTAACTGAACCGCAGCGCCTCATTACACTCCAGTGCAAATTCCACGCGGTTTGGGGAAAGTCTGGGTTGATGTCGTGAAAAGTCATTGTCAATAGTTCTTCTGGTGAATAACCAAGGGTGCGGGAAGCAGCATCATTGACGTATAATAATTTGGCATCGGAGCCGATCCAAAATACGGCATCGGCGGAACAATCAACGGAGAATTGGGTTAGTTGTAAGGTTTCTTCAGCGCGTTTGCGATCGGCAATTTCTTTTTGCAGTTGTTCATTAAGCCAGGTAAGTGCGGCTGTGCGATCGCTCACTCGCTGTTCTAATTCTGCATTCAAAACTCGAATTGCTTCTTCTGCTTCTTCATGTTCTTGAATTTTCTTTGCTAGAGCAAGGTTTGTCGCTTCTAACTGAGATGGACTTGACAGGGCCAAGGCTTTGGGGATCAGCGGTATCATCAATCCGGCTGTAGATATGGAAATGACGGCTGTTAAAGCTTTCAGGGAGCCAGAGAGCCAGTAGGCGGGATACCACAGCGTCAAAATTTCCATTATATGTCCTGTAGCGCAGGCGATAATGAAGGCTCCGAATAATAGGAACATCCAGTTAAAGGGTAAATCTCGCCGTTTTTGGACAAAATAGAGGAGTAGCAGCGGAATTGAATAGTATGCTACTGCTATCAACAAATCTGAGATGACGTGCAGCCAGATTAATCCGGGATTCCACAGATAGCATCTTCCGTGAGGCATAAAATCTACTGACAAAAAACTTTTTAATAGTTGCTGCATAAAGTTCTTTTCATAAGACATAACCGCAAAACCCCATTGATTTTAGTCAAGGGAGGAAAGAAGCAGCAGGGTTGCTTACTTCAAGGCTTGTTCCTGTTGGGGAACTAAGTTTAATTATCCTATTTTTTTATATTAAAATGTTTATAGTTTTATGTATTTTATCAACGTTTTATAGCAACTGCCAAGGTAATTAGGACGGTTATCTATAACGCCGCCCTAGCTTCCGGTTACTACCGCCCAGAGGGCGGCGTTACGTAAGTTATTAAAACAATAAAATTATCAACAGTTCTCATGGCGGTTGCCATATATTGTAAAATGAGTGGAGCCCTTCATTAGCAATTAGCAATTAGCAATTAGCAATTAGCAATTAGCAATTAGCCCGTTCTGATACAACTGAAAACGACTTAATTATTGCCGTCTTACTGGGAGCGCGATCGCAAAGGTAGCACCACAGCCCGGTTCCGAGATGCAATTGAAAACGCCACCGTGCTTCTGGACAACAATCTGATAACTAATAGACAAGCCTAAACCAGTACCTTGACCAACTGGTTTAGTAGTAAAGAAAGGGTCAAATATCCGACGGCGCACCTCCTGCGACATTCCTGGCCCATTATCGCTAATCCAAATTAACACAAATTGAGGATTGGGAAGTTTTGAGTCCCCAGTCTCCAGTTCGCCATCTGTAGTGGATTCCGGGTAAGAACTCGGAGCGATCGCCAAATCCCTAACCCTATTTTCCCAGTCCCCAATCCCTACTTCTGTGCGAATAGTAATGAAGCGAGGGGAAGGTTGAGCATCCAGAACGTCGATCGCATTAGCAAGGACATTCATAAACACTTGATTTAACTGACCGGGGAAACAGTCAATTTGCGGCAAATTGCCGTACTCTTTAATCACTGCGATCGCGGGTTTTCCCGGCTTTTCTCGGAGCCTGTTCTGCAAAATTAACAGCGTACTATCAATACCTTCATGAATATCTACAGGCTTCATCTCAGCTTCATCAAGCCGAGAAAAATTCCGTAAACTCTGGACAATTTCGCGGATACGCTCAGATCCTAACCTCATGGAATCGAGAATTTTGGGCAAATCTTCTAGTAGGAAATCAAGTTCGATCTCATCAATAAATGTTTGAATTTCAGGTATAGGATCGGGATAATGCTGCTGGTAAAGGCGTACAACCTGCTGCATCTCTGCAAAATAGGAATAAGCATGGGAGATATTGCCGTAAATGAAGTTAATAGGGTTATTAATTTCGTGAGCAACACCTGCAACTAACTGACCCAAAGAAGACATTTTTTCAGTTTGAATGAGCTGAGATTGAGTCTGTTTTAGTTCTCGCAAAGCCTCTTTTAACTGCTCATTTTTCTCTTTTAGTCGCACTTCCGATTGTCGCAGGGCCAAATTTTGCTGCGATAATTCCTGCGTGCGTTCCTCAACTCGGCATTCTAACTCAGCTTTTGCCTGTTGCAAAGCAGCTTCAGCCTGTTTGCGTTCGGAGATATTAGTGCAGACAGCCACTAACCCCAAGCGATTACCAGCATCATCCACAATACTATCAGCTCGCAACAGCGTCGGTACGATCGCGCCAGATTTAGTTCTGAGTTCGATTTCACCACTCCAACAGCCAGTATTATTAATAATTTGATAGACCTCAGAGGCTACTTTCGGAGTGAGGTAAAGCGCTCTTGGGCCACCGATGGCATTAAGTTCATCGACTGTGTAACCAAACAAGTCGATGAAAGCTTGGTTGTGATAAATTGATTGGTTTTCTGCGTCAGTTATTCTGATTGCACTACCAGTAAGAGCGATCGCATAACTATAGCGCAATAGTTTTTCTTGTAACATTTTGCGCTGAGTTGCATCGCGAGTTACTTTTGAGAAACCGCGCAACATTCCAGCTTCATCCCTCAGCGAAGTAATAGCAACATTTGCCCAAAATCTCGATCCATCTTTTCGTAATCGCCAGCCTTCTTGTTGACAATGATCCTCAGCTAAGACTATTTGCAAGAACTCTTCAGGTTTCCCCAAACGGACTGCTTCTTCTTCGTAAAAACAAGAGAAATACTGACCCATAATTTCCTCTGCCTTGAAGCCAGTAATTCTTTCTGCACCGCTGTTCCAACTAACAACTTTACCTTCAGGATCGAGCATCACCAGAGCATAATCTTGGACACCTTCAACCAATAAGCGAAAGCGTTCTTGACTTTCGCGCAATTGTGCTGTCCGCCGACTAACTCGCAGTTCTAGTTCAGCATTAAGTTGAGAAATTTGTGCTTGAGCGGCGGTGCGATCGCGAATTTCTTGTGCTAGTTTTTCATTAGCCGCCTCTAACTGTGGGGGACTAGGAATACTCAGAGCTTGCGGCATCAGCGGTAACAGCGATACAGCAGTATAAACTGAGATTATAGCAGTAATAAATTTAACTATCCCAGACAGCCAATATGTCGGATGCCAGAGCGTCCAAACATCTATTAAATAGCTAGTTCCACAAGCGACAATGAAAGCCCCAAACAACCAAAGCACCCAGGGAAAAGGCAAGTCCGGCTGCCGATACAGGAAATAGGCCATCATGAGGGGAATTGAATAATAGCTTAGTGCAATCAACGCATCAGAGGCGGCGTGCAGCCAGATCAATTCTGGATTCCAGAGGTAGCAATACCCTTGGGGGAGAAATGGGTTTGAGGTCAAAAAGTTTGTCAGGAGTTCCGGCATAAACTTTAGAGTTTGGACGATGGATTTGAGATTTTAGACTTAAAGGAATTTGTCTATAATCAGGCTGTTTCCCATTTTGGCAGAAATCTTATTTTTTTGCGGGGTGGATCGCAATAATTATATCAATGAGTATTTAAAGGGCTAACTTTCTCTTGCTCTTTACTCTTGCGGTAGGTGGGGCGGGATAGACCAAAATGGCATAAAGAAGCGATCGTGAAATATTTACTCGACACCGATCATAATCTTTATGCCATCGCCTATCTTTGCTAGAATAGCCTCCAGAAGTTTAATCCTAAAGGAAATAGCTTAATGGCAATTATTGTTACTCTCAGCCCAGAATTAGAAGCGCAACTTCGCGATCGCGCTATTCGGAAAGGTCAAGATGTCAATCTCCTGGCATCTGAATTGCTAGCTAACGTCCTAGAGTGGGAAGCGCAAGACTCAGAAGAAGCGATCGAGGGTATTCAGCAAGGATTAGATGATTTTGTCGCAGGTCAGTTCCGGTCTTTTGATGAATTTGCCAAAGAACAGCGCCGTAAATATAATCTATCTGCTGATTCATGAAATACCGTATCGAAATTTCCAGCATGGCAGAAGTGGAAGCAGATAGTGCATTTCTACAGCCTTTATTGTCATTGCGAGCGAAGCGAAGCAATCGCTCGCCTACTAGGCGATTGCTTCGCTTCGCTCGCAATGACGGATTATTGCTAATAAAGGGGATGGCTAATCCGGATTTGGTATGACAGGGTTTTTACCCATCAGGAAAATTTAATCGGTAGCGCCAGTTTCTAGTCGTAGTGTAACGAGACTGGCAAGCGTGACAGATGTATTTAGCTAGGCCAAAGGCATGACATCAGAATTATCAAGAGGGCAATTTACCGAAACTTTACCCGAATAATCAGTTAAAGTAACTTCATCTTTGTAATGCCGAGGAGTGTCGATTAACAGTTGCCAAGCTTCACCAGCAGTAAGTAAATTCATCCGGCCAGGATAGTGAATTTCTATCAACTCTTGAACTAGAGGATAATAGTCTGAGTTAAGACTAGGGAAAATATGATGCTCCGTGTGATAGGAAAAGTTAAAGTGTAACAGATCGACAATTTTAGGAACCCGGAGAGAAAGACTGTTGATCAACGGATCGTTAACACTTGTCATCCGGCAAACCAGGTGATTTGTGTAAATATAAAACATGATTCCTGAATGACCAATTGCTAGCGGTAGAAAGTAACCAAGAGCAAGTTTGAGCGGATCGAAGTCTAGATAGAATAAAATGCTAAAATGCAGGCAGAAAATTGCCAGTAATTCAAGGGCAATAGTCCATCGATCTTTTTCACTGACTGTAAAGGCAGCCGGTACATAATCAACAGATTTATTATTAAATAACAGGATCGAAGAGAGGTTAGAAAAATTATGAAATAACCACGAACCAGCCATCCCTATTATGAAAAACCAAACTGGATTGAAGTCCAAAGATGGGACAAAGAAATCTTGAATCCTTTTTCCCCAAGTATTCGGCTGCTGATAAAGATAATTGCGGTCTGGATCTGCCAAAGAATTTGTTTGACTGTGATGTACAATATTGTGTAGAGTTTTCCACTGAGTCGGGGGCATAAACAACATTGCAAACCCTAGAAAACTAATAGGGTAAGTCAACCTAGACTTTTTCTGAACGCTACCGTGCATAAAGTCATGGGTGATAAATGACATAGCTACGATACTATTACCCATAATCAAAGCTAAAGGTAAATAAAGCCATAAAAGATAGATAGGCCACTGAGTTAAGCGATCGGCAATTCCCCATCCTAATAGTAAAATGCCCATATTAATGAACAATATAACTAACTTACTAGAATCTGGTTCAAAGGCTTCTGATGGCAAGAAAGGACGCAATTTTTTAGCATACACCGATTGGTGAATAAGCATTTCCTTTTCTACAGTATCATTCAATTTTTCTGACTGCATTGTGTAATTCCTAAATCTTGAGCATAGAGCTCTGAATTATTGTATAATATCATTATCTGTGAATTATATCATATTGGATAAAGATATAAACAAAATCAAGCTTAATTATATCATTATAAATCTGTCGTTGTCAATCTGTCATTATAAATCTGTCGTTGTCAATCTGTCGTTGTCAATCTGTCATTATAAATATGTCATTGCGAGCGAAGCGAAGCAATCGCAAAGACTTGAGATTGCTTCGCTTCGCTCGCAATGACACGGGATATTAGCTCGCAATGACACGGGATATAGTAGTTTTCAATTGGGTAGGTATTGCTTTTAATTACCAATTACCAATTACCAATTACCAATTACCAATTACCAATTACAGCTAACAGTTAACAGTTAACAGTTAACAGTTAACAATTACCAAGAGAAAGAGCGTGCAAAGCACGCCCTAATTGCCTTATTGATTCTGCTCTATTCTAACTATCACCCAACACCCAATTTACTAAAGTCCTAACTCCAAAACCAGTGGCCCCGGCACTGTTATAACCATTTTCCTTCTCAGTCCAAACTGGCCCAGCAATATCTAAGTGAACCCAAGGAGTATCCTTAACAAATTGCTTCAAAAACAACGCCGCCGTAATCGAACCACCAGGGCGTGGCCCCGTGTTTTTCATATCAGCGTGTAAGGCTTTCAATCCATCAAAATACTTCTCTTCCAAAGGCATCCGCCAGAATTTTTCTCCCGAAAGTTCAGAGGCGGTAGCAAATTGATTAGCAACGCTGTCATCGGGAGTCCATAAACCAGCAATGTCATCGCCTAAAGCAATTACACAAGCACCAGTTAAAGTAGCAAGATCGACGATGGCATCTAATCCCAACTTATCAGCATATACCAAAGCATCTGCTAAAGTTAAACGCCCTTCAGCATCAGTATTGTTAACTTCAATGGTCTTACCATTAGAAGCTGTTAAGATATCTCCAGGGTGCATGGCTTTGCCGCTGATCATATTTTCAGTGACGGCACTAATAAAGTGAACTTCAACATCGGGCTTTAAATGTCCGATCGCTTTGGCAGCACCTAAAGTAGCAGCAGCGCCGCCCATGTCTACTTTCATCATTTCAATGCCGCCAGCAGCTTTAATATTCAAGCCACCAGAATCGAAGGTTAATCCTTTACCAATAATGCCTAATTTCCGCCGAGGAGTTCCCTCCGGTTTGTAAATCATGTGAATGAATTTAGGCGGCAAGTCGGATGCTAAAGCAACTCCCAAAAATGCTCCCATACCTAGTTTTTCGCAGTCTTCCCGCTCTAGTATTTCTAAAGCTAAGCCGCATTCAGAGGCAAGGGATTGAGCAGTTTCAGCCATTGTTATCGGCGTGACAGAATTAGCAGGTGCGGCTACCAATTCCCGTGCTAGAATCACTCCAGCAGAGATTTGACGGGCGCGGGTAATGCCGGCTTCAGTGCCACCTAAACCGAGCAAGTCTATTCGCTCGATCGCAGGCCCTTTATCGTCAGGTTCGGACTTGAATCGGAGGTCTTGATATAAAGCTAATTCTATGCCTTCTGCGATCGCCTGCGCTGTCCTATCCGGTGCATCCTGTAAGGTAGGAAAGCTAATTCCCAAGGTTTTGCATTTTTCCTTTTTGGCCAATCTAGCACTGGTAGCGGCGGCCCGGCGCAAGGTTTCTAATTTTAGTTCTTCTGGTTTACCCAAACCGACGATCAGGATTTTGCGGATTTGACTGTGACTACCAACGCGAGCGATCGCACTGCTGCCAGTTTTGCCTTTAAATTCTACCTCGTCAATGAGTTCCTTTAAAGTGCCTGCTAGCTTTTGATCTAGTTTTGCGAGTTCATCAGTTAATTCTACCGCATCCTCGAATAAACCAATAGCTAGAGCGTCTCCCGTCCATTCCAAGCGGGGTGTGTCAGTAGGTTTAAATTCCATGTTCCAATTTTTTAGATTTAGATTTTAGATTTTAGTCTTATTATCCTTTCTCTAGTCCCCATTCTCTAATTTCCTATGCTTAAGCAACGCAAAACCGCAGTTCCTCTATTGATAGGCGTTTCCGTTTGTGCTCTGGCGATCGGAGCTTTTGCACCGATAACAAAGTGGATCGGATTTGGTTCGTCTGCGAATCTGAAACCGCAGGATACAGCGATCGCGGAGGCGGAAGTTAGGACTTTGGTATCGCTGTCGCCAATAGAGCGATCGCAGAAGTTGGAAGCGATCGCGCAACAACCACAATCTAGGGCCCGCAGCGAAGCGCGTTATCTACTGGCGAAAGATTTAATGGCAAAGGGAGAAGCGGCACAAGCTCTCACTTTGTTAGAGAACTTGGAGCAAGATTATCCGATTTTATCATCTCACATTGTGATGTTACGGGCCCAAGCTTACGAAGCAGCAGGCGAAGCAGGTAAAGCTGAAAATACTTGGCAGGATTTGCTCAAACGCTATGGGAACGATCCAGTTGCGGCTGAAGCTTTGTATACTTTAGGAAAGACGCGGCCGGAATATTGGGACAAAGCGATCGCGGAATTTCCGTCTCATCCGCGCACTGTAGAAATGGCGCGATCGCGGCTGAAAGCAAATCCCAATCAGCCAGAATTGCTATTACTGATCGCCAAACATGGCTTGTACCTCAAAGATTACGGCTCAATAGTAGAAACTTTAGCGCAGAAATATTCTGCCTTCTTGAAACCCGAAGATTGGGAAGCGATCGCCTTCGGCTATTGGGAGAAACAAGATTATGGCAAAGCTGCGATCGCCTACGCCAAATCTCCCCGCACCCCCCGCAATCTTTACCGTAAAGCGCGAGGTTTATGGTTAGACGGAAAAATACCTGAATCTAAAATTGCTTATAAACAACTGATAACTGAATTTCCCGATGGAGGCGAAGACACAGCTTTAGGTTTAATCAGAATTTCGCGGCTTTCCGATCCCAAAGAAGCTTTGATTTACCTCGATCGCGCTATTAGCAAATTCCCCGATCGCGCACCAGAAGCACTGTTAGACAAATCAAAAATACTTGACAAACAAGGAAGCGAAAAATCCGCTTCCCAAACTCGTCAACTGTTGCTACAAAAATACAACAATTCAGATGCCGCCGCTGAACTACGCTGGACAATTGCTCAACAAGCGGCGAAGGCCGGAGATTTAAAGATTGCTTGGCAACAAGCGAGAGATATAACTAATAATAACCCCGAAAGCATATTAGCACCAGAGGCAGCATTTTGGGTAGGAAAGTGGGCCCAGCGAATCGGTCGTCAAGAGGACGCACAGAAAGCATTTGAATATACTATCGCCCGCTACCCAGAATCTTATTTTGCTTGGCGTTCGGCGGTATTTCTTGGTTGGCCTGTAGGAGATTTTACCACAGTGAGAAGCTTATCTCCGAATGTAGTGCCACTCGCTCAAAGACCAGAACCTCCAGCGGGTTCTGAAGCCTTAAAAGAACTCTATCAGTTAGGTCAAGATCGTTCTGCTTGGACGCTGTGGCAAGTTGAGTTTAAAAATCAGATGAAGCCGTCAATACCGGAACAATTTACTGACGGGTTAATGCGGATAGGAGTAGGAGATAATCTAGATGGATTGTGGATGATTTCAAGTTTACGACAACGAGAAGAACCAGAGGATAAAAACCAATATTTATCCTTAAGACAGCAACCTGCTTACTGGCAATCTTTATATCCATTCCCATACTTAGAAACAATTGTCAAGTGGTCTGGAGAAATGCGCTTAAATCCAGTATTAGTTACCGCCTTAATTCGGCAAGAATCGCGGTTTATGCCAGGAATTAAATCAGCAGTTGGCGCAACTGGTTTAATGCAGGTCATGCCAGAAACAGGGGATTGGATTGCTAAGCAAATTCAACTTAAAAACTATTCTTTAGAGAATGTAGACGACAACATTAAACTCGGTACTTGGTATCTCGATCATACCCATGATGAGTATAAGAATAATTCCATGTTAGCAGTAGCGAGTTACAATGCCGGGCCTGGTGCAGTCGGAGATTGGTTACAGAGATTTGGCTTTAACGATCCCGATGCTTTTGTGGATAAAATACCCTACGATGAAACTAAGGGATATGTGAAGTCTGTGTTTGAGAATTACTGGAATTATTTAAGGATTTACAATCCAGAGATCAATCAGTTAATGATGCAGCATAATTCGGCACAACAACAACCAGCGAAACCTTGATAATAATTGCAATAGCAAGGCTTAATAGTTAGGATTTAGGCTTTGTAGCGCCGCCCTCTGGGCGGTATCTTTACCGCCCAGAGGGCGGCGTTACAAACAG
>NZ_JARFTR010000038.1 GCF_029167235.1 Kamptonema sp. UHCC 0994
GGTATTTTTACCGCCCAGAGGGCGGCGTTACGAGAAAAGTGTATAAGTTCTGCTAAATTGAGGATAATATATGATAGATGCAGTTTTCTGCTAAGGCTAGCATTGCAGGAGAGTTAGCTGATATTAAGACTCGTCGCAAGTCCCTGGCCTAAATGACTTCACTTTTTAAGGTATTTAGCTATGAATATGCAAAAATTATCTCAATCCTTTTTGTCCCTATTAGCAGTACCTCTGCTGGGGGGACTGGCGCTGTTGCCGATCGCACCCGTTGTAGGCGTTACATTCCAACCCAAGGGTAGCCCCGATCAAACCGCAGGAGGCGCATCGCGAGGCTTATGTTCTGCAACTGGAGTGGCATCATTGGGTGGGGGGCCTAAAGGCGCGATCGCCGCCTTAATTCCAGCTACAGATGGGGAACTCACCGCCGCCGCTTATCCGACGGTACTCGTTAAGGTTCCTACATCTGAATCTGTACAAGCCGAGTTTGTTTTGTGGGATGAAAATGCCAACGCCGTTTACCAAACTACTGTTACGCTCAATAATACGCCGGGAATTTTTAGTTTTAAAGTGCCCAGCAGCGTACAGCCAATGGCGATCGGCAAGCAGTATAAATGGAATGTTGCGATCGTTTGCGATCCAGCTAATCGACAGCGGGATATGGTGGTAGGAGGATCGTTGCAACGCGCCTCTTTGAGCCCTATTCTCAGCAGTCAGCTAGAGAGTGCAGATGGACTCCAAAAAGCAAAGCTTTATGCTCAAAATGGATTTTGGTATGACACTGTAGCAACATTAGCGGAATTAAAGCGATCGCGCCCTAGCGATCCTAGCATTGCGGCTGAATGGGGGCAACTTCTCGAATCTGTCGGCTTAGCTGAACTTAGCCACACACCTTTAGTTAATTGATTCCTAGCCCCAAGTTAATCATTTGGTAATGAAAAATGCCGATCGGGTAAAACAGTTTCTAAGTAGTTGGCGTGTGGTACTGGTGAGTGCTCCGTCTGTAGCTGTTTTCATCATTGCCTTGCGATTTCTTGGACTATTTCAAATGTTAGAATGGGCCGCCCTTGACCAGTGGTTCCGTCTGCGTCCCCCAGAACTTCCCGACTCGCGCATTGTTGTAGTTACTATTGATGAAGCTTCAATTAGAAGTATTGGGCAATGGCCAATACCGGATGCTATTTTAGCAAAAGTTTTAGATAAAATTCACCAACAGCAACCTCGCGCTATTGGTATGGATTTATATCGGGATTTGCCCGTACAGCCCGGTCATCAAGCACTCATTCAAGTGATGAAATCAATTCCCAACCTGATTGGCGTTCAAAAGTTAGTAGGGGATGGATATGGGCCAGAGGTGAATCCACCTCAAGCTTTAAGTAAATTGGATCGGATTGCAGCTTCCGATCTGATATTAGATGCTGATGGCAAAGTTCGTCGGGGTTTGATTTCTATTGAGTCTAAATCAGGTAAAACAGAGTTGGGTTTAGGCGCAAAACTGGCATTAAAATATTTGGAAAACGAGGGAATTGAGCTGCAAGAACTGGATGCAAACAGACGCTATTATCAATTGGGTAAAGCTAAATTTATTCCTTTTGGAAATAACGATGGCGGTTATATTCGGGCTGACGATCGCGGCTACCAAATTCTAATGAATTATAGAGGAAGGCAAAAGCATTTTCAAACCTTCTCTATGATGCAAGTTCTCAAAGGAAAAATGCCTGCAAATTGGGGGCGAAATCGCATTATCTTAATCGGGATAACTGCCGCCAGCATTAATGATAATTTCTTTACTCCTTATAGCAGTTCATTTAGTGCTTTTCCAGAGAGAATGCCGGGAGTGATTATTCATGCTAATTTAACCAGCCAAATTTTGAGTGCAGCACTGGATGGACGATCCCAGGTACAAGTTTGGTCTGAACCACTACAATCGCTGTGGATTATAGCGTGGTCTTTTATAGGTGCTATTCTCAGTTGGGCATTACAGTCTCCAAAACTATTTAATCGGCGCATCACTCGCATAAAAACAGTCGCAATTATTGGGGTAGCTGCGAGTGGTTTAGTTGTAAGTTCATACCTATCTTTTATACTAGGTTGGTGGATTCCTTTTGTCGCGCCTCTATGTGCTTTAGGAGGTTCTACAAGCGCTATTTATATCTATATTATGTATTTAGTACGCCAAGCTAATTCCCAATTAGCTAGATATAATCAAGAAATCAATCTGCTAAATGATTGCCTAAAAGCTGAAAACCTCCGCATGAATGTGGAGCTAAAAGTAACGCGCCGCCTTCAGCAAATGATGCTGCCTCAAAAATCGGAACTTTTAGAAATAGATGGATTAGAAATCGCAGGTTTTATGGAACCTGCGGATCAAATAGGCGGTGACTACTATGATGTTCTCAAGTGTGGCGATCGCGTTAAAATTGCTATCGGTGACGTGACGGGACACGGCTTAGAAAGTGGAGTATTAATGCTGATGGTGCAAACAGCAGTACGAACGCTACTAGAGGCTAAATTTGTCGATGCAAAAGATTTTTTCGATCTCCTTAATCGGACAATTTATAAGAATCTACAGCGGATGAACTCTGATAAAAATATGACTCTAGCATTATTAGACTATAATGATAGCGTCTTGAAATTAAGCGGTCAACACGAAGAGGTAATTGTCGTGCGCTCTAGCGATAAAGTCGATCGCATTGATACAGTGGAATTGGGTTTTCCGATTGGCTTAGTCGAAGATATTGCCGATGCTGTGGCTTCTATTGAAGTAAAGTTGAATTCAGGTGATGTGGTGGTACTCTATACTGATGGCATTACTGAGGCTTTAGATATCAATAAAATGGAATATGGCTTAGAGCGGCTAATTGAGATAGTAAAGCAAAACTACGAAGCTTCTACTTCGGAAATTAGGGATGCTGTCATCGGCGACGTTCGGCACCATATTGGGGAACAAAGAGTTTATGATGATATTACAATACTTATTCTTAAACAGAAGTAAGTTTAGAGAAGCTACAGTTTAACTTACATCAGGTATGGGGGCGATCGCGAACTAAGGGAAGTAATTCCAAGCAATTTTTAGTCAATGATGCGTAAATTATGATAATTTAACCCGATCGGCAGAACTTACTCGCAATCCGCGATCGCAATGCTCTCAAAAACCTATAAGATTAAAAGACGGGTAAAAAGCTTGAGGCGATTCTACAAAGCATAAGCGAACTCATCGTACCTGTTGCTTCAGAAATTTCTAGCTCATTATTATCTAAAACTATGCGTAAATGCGCTTCAGTGCTACTCACAGCAATACTGATGACCGCCCCCCTAACGGCTTGCGGCGGCCCATCTGGACAAACAGGACAGGGAGGAGTGGCGACAACTAGCTCCGGGAGTCCCCAAGTTCAGAGTCGATTAGATAAAATTATCAGTCGTGGTAAGCTGATTTGCGGCGTTAGCGGTCAATTACCAGGGTTTAGTTTTGTCGATGAAAAAGGCAAATACTCTGGGCTAGATGTGGACATTTGCAGAGCGATCGCAGCCGCATTATTTGACGATCCAGAAAAAGTAGAATACCGCAATCTTAACGCTAAAGAGCGGTTCACAGCTTTGCAGTCTGGCGAAATTGACATTCTCAGCCGTAATACCACTTGGACGCTTTCCCGCGACGGTTCCACTGGACTAGAATTCGCTCCTGTCGTATTTTATGACAGCCAGAGCATTATGGTCAAAAAAGATAGCGGTATCAAAACTTTAAAAGATTTCACAGGCAAATCTATCTGCGTTCAAACGGGTACAAGTACCGAACAAAACTTGTCTGACCAAATGCGAAAACTTGGCATAAAATACACACCAGTTGTGTTTGAGGATGTCAATGCTACCTTTGCAACCTATCAAGAAGGCAGATGTCAAGGCGTGACTTCCGATCGCTCTCAATTAGTATCGAAACGCAGTATTTTACCGAATCCAGATGAACACATCATTTTAACTGAGGTGATGTCAAAGGAACCTTTAGCCCCCGCCGTTAGTAGTGGAGATTCCAAATGGGCAGACGCGGTAAGATGGATAATTTATGCCACAATAGAAGCAGAAGATTTAGGTGTAAATTCTAAAAACATCGATCAACTAGCAACAACTACAATAGACCCTAATATCAAACGTTTGGTGGGAACAGAAGGAGATTTAGGAAAAGGTCTGGGTCTACCTAATGATTTTGCACTCCGCACTATCAAAAAAGTTGGCAACTACGGCGAAATTTACGATCGTAATCTCGGCCCGAGCAGTACACTTAAGCTAGATCGCGGACAAAATCGGTTGTGGAAAGATGGCGGTTTACTCTATTCGCCACCCTTTCGCTAAGCGGAACACAGCCGCTAACTACTAGAGTTTTAGAATGTAGGTTGGGTGCAGCGCAGCGAAACCCAACTTTTTGTTAACGGTTAACGGTTAACAGTTAAGGGTTAACTATTAACTATATACTTACAAAAAAAATTTCTTATGCTGGTCTAAATTATGAATAACCAGGGTCGTAATTTGCTAAGACTAACTAATTTTAGAGCTTTATCTAAATTGTTGCGAGACGATCGCTTCTGGAAAATTGCTGGTCAAGCGTTCGCAGTTGTCTTAGTAGCGATCGTCGCGGCAGTTATTTGGAATAATCTTACTGCTAACTTGCGACAGTTAGGCATCAATTTAGGCTTCGACTTTCTTGGTTCCCAAGCATCTTTTGACATCGGTGAGAGCATTATTCCTTATAATCCATCTAACAGTTTTGCTCAAG
Source organism: Kamptonema sp. UHCC 0994 (assembly GCF_029167235.1). Classification (GTDB taxonomy): domain Bacteria; phylum Cyanobacteriota; class Cyanobacteriia; order Cyanobacteriales; family Microcoleaceae; genus Kamptonema. The sequence continues at coordinate 4,766 of NZ_JARFTR010000038.1, forward strand.
CGATGTTAGTAGGTTTAGTAAATTCTTTTCGGGTAATGGTTGTTGGCTTAATTACTGCCACAATTGTCGGACTAACAGTCGGAATTGCCAGACTTTCCGACAACTGGCTAGTGCGTAATTTAGCAATGATCTACGTCGAGATTTTACGAAATACACCATTGCTACTGCAATTATTTTTCTGGTATTTTGCAGTTTTTATTTCACTACCAAGACTCGAAAGTAGTACGCCATTTTTAGGCTCATTTTATTTAACAAATCTTGGTATAGCTATCCCTTGGGTAGCAGGTAATCCAGGTACAGGATTATGGTTGATTTTACTAGCTGTTGGTATTTTAGCTGCGGTTTGGCTGTGGCGATGGCGGACTCGTGTTAGGCTAGAAACAGGCGCGGCTGGCAGACAATTTATCTGGGCTTCAGGTGCGATTTTATTAACAGCAATTATAGCTTTTATTATCACTAAAAATCCACCTTTTACACTAGATATTCCCAGAGTAATAGAAAGGACACAACTAGAAGGTGGATTGAAACTAACTCCTGAATTTGCCACATTGCTAACAGGATTAACCCTTTATACTGCCAGTTTTATTGCTGAAATTGTGCGTGCGGGCATTCAATCAGTACCTAAAGGCCAATGGGAAGCAGGAAAAGCTTTGGGATTAAATTCGGGATTAATGATGCGCTTGGTGATTTTACCTCAAGCTTTGCGAGTGATTATTCCGCCATTAACCAGTCAGTATCTCAACTTAGCAAAGAATTCTAGTTTGGCAGTGGCCATTGGCTATCCAGATGTATATTTTGTCGCCTCCACTACATTTAATCAAACAGGGCGCGTAGTCGAAGTAATGTTGCTAATTATGGTGACATATCTTACCATTAGTTTAAGCATTGCTATCGCGATGAACTTATATAATAGAAGCGTGCAACTCAAAGAAAGGTAAGTAGAATGAAATAGTTATAAAGTCCAGAATACTTCGCCCTAGTGCAAAACTAACAACTAAAACCAGATGGAATCTGCCCCCTTATTACCACCAGTCAGTGAATCGCCTACGCCTTGGAATTGGGCGCGAAAAAACTTATTTAGTAGCTGGTACAATAGCCTCCTGACAGTAGTTTGCTTAATTGTTATCTTCCAATTCCTTAAAGGATTTGCGATTTGGGTAACAACAAAAGCTCAATGGCGTGTAATTGAGGCAAACTTACCGCTATTTTTTGCTGGTAGATTTCCCCGTGAATTACACTGGCGGCTGTGGATAATCGTGGGAATAATTACCTTACTTGGTGGTTTAACTTGGGGGAATTTTAATCGGCAAGTTAGTCTCTGGAATCGCCCTTTATTAATTGTGCTAGGTGCAAGCATTACTGCTGTATTACTTTTTCCTACTGACTTAACATCGCGTCTATGGTTGTTAGGAAATATAATTATTGCCGCTGCCAGTTATAGTTTTGGCAGACAAATTCATCCTCAAATAACGCGCTGGTTGCCGCTGAGTTGGGTATTTTCGTTTCCTGTAATTTTGTGGTTAATTAAAGGCGGTTTAGGTTTAAAAGAAGTGCCGACAAATGACTGGGGAGGGTTAATGTTAACTCTATTTGCCGCAGTTATTAGTATCGCCCTTTCTTTTCCCCTGGGAGTATTGCTGGCACTTGGACGACAGAGTAGTTTGCCAGTGGTCAAATATTTCTCAATATTATATATTGAAATTGTCCGAGGTTTACCATTAATCGGCATTTTATTTTTAGGACAAGTAATGTTGCAGTTTTTTCTGCCGCCAGGTGCTCCAAAGTTAGATCGGTTAGTGAGGGCAATTGCAGCTTTAACTTTATTTAGTGCTGCTTATTTGGCAGAAAATGTGCGGGGGGGTTTGCAAGCAGTACCGCGCGGACAGATAGAAGCCGCGCGATCGCTTGGTTTAAATACACCCCTGGTAATTTTATTAATTGTACTACCCCAAGCTTTACGAGCAGTAATTCCGGCGATTGTCGGTCAATTCATTGGGTTATTTAAAGATACTTCCCTACTTTCTCTGTTTGGAATATTAGAGTTAGTAGGTATATCTCGAAGCGTTTTGGCAAATCCTGCTTATTCTGGTCGCTATGCGGAGGTTTATGTATTTATTGGTGTTATTTATTGGGTATTTTGCTACTCAATGTCATTGGCAAGTCGCAAATTAGAGCAAACTTTAGGTGTAGGTCAAAAATAAAAATTATGGAAAATCAAACAACAGCAGTAGACACAGAAAACTCAATAAATAAAGAACCGACGATCGTAGCAGAAAATGTCCACAAATGGTACGGTCAATTTCACGTACTGCGCGGCGTTAGTATGACGGTAAATCGGGGTGAAGTCGTTGTAGTGATGGGGCCATCAGGTTCGGGAAAATCTACTTTTATCCGCACTTTTAATGCTCTGGAAGAATACCAACAGGGTAAAATTACTATAGACCAAATTGAACTTTCCCACGACCTCCGTAACATCGAAGCAATTCGTCGGGAAGTGGGGATGGTGTTTCAGCAATTTAATCTTTTTCCTCATCTTTCTGTGTTAGAAAATGTGATGTTAGCGCCTGTATGGGTGCGGCGGCGACCGAAGAAACAGGCGGAAGAAGCGGCGATGCAACTGTTAGAAAGAGTGGGGATTTTGGCACAGGCGCATAAGTATCCGGGCCAACTTTCCGGGGGTCAGCAGCAACGAGTTGCGATCGCGCGAGCTCTGGCGATGCAGCCTAAAATTATGCTATTTGATGAACCGACATCAGCTTTAGATCCTGAGATGGTGCGGGAGGTTTTGGACGTGATGCGCGGTTTAGCTGACACGGGGATTACAATGGTAATTGTTACTCACGAAGTTGGTTTTGCTCGTGAAGTTGCCGATCGCATTGTCTTGATGGCTGATGGGTTATTGGTGGAGGAGGCTACGCCGGAGGAGTTTTTTCAAAACCCGAAGGAAGAACGGACTCGTAAGTTTTTATCGCAGATTTTGTAGTCAATTAGTCAGAGTGACACACTTCCCCAATTATCAACTTCAAAGTGTTCTAAAATTAATCATAAAATTGGTATTATACTATGATAACAATTAGTGTTGATGACATTGAGCGCGATCTTCAAAGCTTTCTGCAACTGCTTGAAGCCGGAAATGTGCTTGTCGTTATGCAAGGCGATCGCCCAATAGCCGAAATTAATCCCATTCAGTCTAAATTCCCAGTTAAGCAATTGCGTCCCTTTGGTTTATGTGCTGGACAATTTGTGGTTTTGAATGACTTTAATGATCCTCTTCCTGACGATATTATTAATGAATTTGAAAGCCTATGAAACTGTTGTTAGATACCCATATCTTTCTCTGGTTTATCAGTGGAGATAATCGGTTATCAGTTAGATTTCGGGAAGCGATTCGCACTCCCGACAATGAAGTTTATCTCAGTGTAGTGTCAGTCTGGGAAGCCATGATTAAATACCAAATTGGCAAACTTCCCTTGCCCGAAACTCCTGAAATTTATCTACCCAAACAACGAGAGAGACACTTAATTTCTAGTTTACCTATAGACGAAGAAAGCGTGGCTCAGTTGGCTAAACTTCCACCCCTACACCGCGATCCATTTGATCGTTTACTGATGTGCCAATCCTTGCAGCATGGATTAGTAATGGTAACAGAAGATCCAGCAATTATAGCTTATCCGCTGATTTCTACCTTAGATAAAACCTCAAACATACCCTAATTCATAGCCAGTCTCAGAATTATCTTTACCTTCGCGATTCTACTTTTAATATAGATACACTTTTTGCCTTGACTTCCTGACTCATTAGTGTAATTAATCCTTCTGTCACTTGCCAAGCCTCTTTCCATACTAAATCGATAGGTTCTTGAAAGTTATTAGGGGCGCGTTTTTTTTCTGCGGCATCAACTAGACGTTTCTTATTATTTAAATCCACTTGTCTGACTAACCGCAAAATGCGTGAACGATTGACCAACCAAGTCGGAAGATAATCAACAGATGAAAACTCCAAATAATTATGTTCTCTTGGTGATATCTTCAGCCATGACATATCTGGAACTAATTCCCCATTTTTATAGACGAAAAAAGGTTTACGTTTAGACCATTCAAGTTCTTTTGAATTATTAATAATATCGTTGCCAGGAAGAAAAGCTAAGATCACTAAATCGGGAGAATATTGCCAGACTTTATGGCGCAGAGTTATTAGTTCTTGATCCGTCCCATAGCCCTGAACTCCAAAGTTAATTACCTCAACTTTGCGATCGCCTAAAACACTACATTCTTTATTGAGTTGCTTTCTCATTTTCCACCAAAAAGTATTTTCCATCGGCACTTGTAAAGCTTCGGCAAAGGAATCTCCCAACACCGCGATCCGAAAAATTTTTGGTGGTTTCTCTTTCGTATGTTCGCGATCGCGTAAACCATCTTTATTCGCTTTGATGAACGATCGATCGCCTTCACCCTGCCACTCGAAAGATGCACCCGGTTTTAATGACCAACCAGCGGGATCGTCTAATCTGTAACTATTAAAAGAGACAGGATCGATAGGCTTTTTTATACCTTTAATTCCCCCCAGATGAAGCGCTAATTCTCCCAGGAAAATACCCGCCAGAATTCCTCCCAAAATTAGGCTGAGTTTTTGCCCCCATAAACTTAGTTTTTTCATATTAACTTTCTCAGACCTAGAAATCCTGGCTAAATCGCCGTCAATATCTCAAAAAGACAATCCTTACAGACAATTACTGTTCTTATCTAATTGACGCAGTTTTTTATCCTTTTTCGTATCCTACACCGATCGCTCAAAACTGCAAAGGGAAAAAAGACGGAAAAAGACGGGTATTTCTAAGATTAGGATGCAAGGCGGAAAAAGACTGATAAAGACGGATAAAGTCGGCTATACTAACTATAGTTCTCTGACACCCCTACTGATGGACACTGCCAATATCTTGCAATTTGTAGATGAAGTGGTATGCGCTAAGACAGGCAAGCGTTTAAATGACTTGCAACGTGGAATTATCGAGGGAATACTGAAACGACAAAAGTATTCTGATATCGCAGAGAGTTATGGTTGTACTGCGGGTCATGCTAAGGATGTCGGTTACAAGCTTTTGCAAATGTTATCTGATGTTTTTGGCGAATCAGTGGATAAACGTAATCTTAAATCTGTCCTAAAACGGCAATCAATTATAAAAGTTGCTTTAAATAATAGTAATAATATTGATGGAAATAGCAATACAATTAACTATATCAATGCTTGCTCAGAACTACCCACCACCCAGATAAAAGTCAGCCTCCGACTCCTGACGACCAGGACGTTATAAATCAAGTTAAAATTGAAATGGTTGGTAAATTACGACAGTTGGGATTGAGCGATGAGCAAATTGCAGAGGTGGTAGGGTTAGCCTTGGAGGTAGTGAAAAAGATAGATTGAAAAGAATGAATTTATTTTCCGATCGCCAGTCTCAGCGTTCTCTTTACATCACGATTCTACTTTTAATATAGATACACTTAGCCGCAAATAACCGAGTTATAATGGTATAGGTAACTCCTAAATTATAAATTTATATGCCATCCACTAAAACCTTACCCCTAGTTAAAGATCCAGAACGACTAGAAAGCCGCCTCAAGGAAATTCCCCCAGTTCCCGGCGTTTATTTGATGCGAGATGAAAGCGATCGTATCCTCTACATCGGCAAATCTAAAAAACTCAGATCCCGCGTTCGATCTTACTTCCGTGAAAGTGGAAATATCAGTTCGCGCATTGCAATGATGGTGCAACAAGTATGCGAAATAGAATTTATTGTCACCGATACAGAAGCGGAATCTTTAGCACTAGAAGCTAATCTAGTCAAGCAACATCAACCATACTTTAATGTCCTGCTGAAAGATGATAAGAAATATCCCTATTTGTGCATCACTTGGTCGCAGGAATATCCCCGCATTTTCATTACCCGCAAACGCACTTCTGGTAATCAAAAAGATCGTTATTATGGCCCCTACGTCGATACAGGTGCATTGCGGAGTACGCTGCATCTAATTAAGCGGATTTTTCCTCTGCGGCAACGACCACAACCACTATTTAAAGATAGACCTTGTATTAACTACGATATTGGTCGCTGCGTTGGCGTTTGTCAAGGGTTGATTGCCGTTGAAGAATATCGCAAAATGATGCTGAAAGTCGCGATGATTTTCCAAGGAAGGACTCAAGAATTGATTGAAAGTTTGCATTCGCAAATGGAACAGGCGGCGGCAGATTTGAATTTTGAAACTGCTGCTCGAATTCGCGATCAAATTAAAGGTTTACAGTCTTTAAGTGCGGATCAAAAAGTATCTTTACCAGATGATACAGTTTCCAGAGATGCGATCGCACTTGCTAATGATGAAAGACACGCTTGTATTCAATTATTCCAAATTAGGGCGGGTCAGCTAGTAGGAAGATTGGGGTTTATTGCTGAGATTCCCAGTGTCTCTCCTGGTGAAATAGAACCCGGAAATATTTTACAGCGAGTCTTAGAAGAACATTATCAAAATGTAGAATCAGTGGAAATTCCGGCTGAGATTTTAGTGCAGTATGAGTTACCAGAGGGAGAGATACTAGCAGATTGGTTAAGCAGTCATAAAGGGCGAAAAGTGAGTATTGTCGCACCGCAGCGGCAAACTAAGGCAGAATTAATTGAGATGGTAGAACGGAATGCTGAATATGAATTAGCAAGGATGCAAAAATTAGGAGATCGCAACTCTCAAGCAATGCAAGATTTAGCAGAAATTCTTGATTTGCCAGAGTTGCCACATCGTATAGAAGGTTATGATATTTCACACATTCAAGGTTCTGATGCAGTGGCTTCTCGCGTCGTATTTATTGATGGTTTGCCAGCGAAACAACACTACCGTCATTACAAAATTAAAAATCCTGAAGTTAAATCCGGTCATTCTGATGACTTTGCTAGTTTAGCGGAAGTTATTAGTCGTAGATTTGGAAAGAAGAAAGAAGAAGAAAGAGGGAAAAAAGCAGAGGGATTTAGCGATATAACTGACAAACCAGATTTAATTATGATTGACGGTGGAAAAGGTCAATTATCCGCAGTTGTGGAAGTTTTGCGGGAGATGAATTTGCTGGAAGAATTACGAGTTGTGAGTTTAGCTAAGCAGCGAGAAGAGATTTTTTTGCCCGGAGAATCTTTGCCTTTACCAACTGATTCGGAACAACCAGGAGTGCAATTATTGCGGCGTTTGCGCGATGAGGCCCATCGATTTGCTGTGAGTTTTCACCGCGATCGAAGAAGTGATAGAATGAAGCGATCGCGATTAGATGAAATTCCCGGTTTGGGACATCATCGCCAGAAACAATTGTTAGCACATTTTCGCTCTGTTGACTACATTCGTTTAGCAACTCTACAACAACTGTCTGAGGTTCCTGGGATTGGGCCGCGTTTAGCGCAGGAAATTTATAATTATTTTCATCCTTAAAACTCTATCCCTAAGCTGTTAAGTAATATCCCTGTCTCAATTGAAAACTGCTATAAAGTTATCAAAATAACCAGGAATCAAAATAGCCTGTAGGTGGTGACTCATCCTTCAAAACTTGAGCTTTCTCTAAATTGGGGACAATTTCAGGTATTTCTTCCCCTACTTTGATTTCAAGGGATCTATCTACTAAAGAAAAAGAAAACTGATGATAATCTTGTAGAAAATTGGCTCTTGCTATAATTTCATTTTTATCAATTTCACTACTATTAGTAGCAATAATAATACTATTAATTTGATTCCAAGGACATATATATATCTGTGCAAATACACTTTGGATAGTCTTCACTTTTTCAGCATAAAACTCATCTCTTTGCAGCAAATTAACTGCAATAACTCCATCTCTAGACAAGTGTTTCTCGCAAAGTTCGTAAAATTCCTTTGTTCCTAATCCCTGGGGCATATAACCGCTGCCCAAAAATACATCAGTCATAATTATATCATACTGAATATCTTGATTTAGTTGCTCAATATACTGCCGTCCGTCTTGAATTGCCAATTGAAGTTTGTCATTTAATTGTATTCCGAAAAACTTTTCCGCAACCACAGGCGCAGTTAACTCAATATCAGCACATTCAATCGTAGCATCCGGGAAATAGTGATGTAAAACTAGAGGGATTCTCCCACCTCCAAAGCCAGCAATATAAATCTTTTGTGGTTCAGGTTTCCAGACTAAACTTAACAGCATCGCTTGGGTGTAAGGCGAGACTAAATCTAGTGGATTATTTAAATTTATTACCGATTGTACTAAATCCGTGTTCAAATTAATCTTTTCTACTAAAGCTAATCTCACCTGAGATTTATCTTTCCTAACTATAACAAAGTGAACTCCTGAAGGTTCGCAAAAAACGATTCCATCTGGTTGTGCTTTCAGCCAAGCAAGTCGCTGCTCAATTGCCTTTAAATTGGTAAATTGCCAAGCTTTTTGATGATTAGGTATCATAACAATATTGCTCGCATCATAAACACTAAAATTACGTAAGCTTTACTAATTATATCACGTCCTTAAAAATAGTTTCAATCTGCTAAAAACCATCACAATCAAAGCCAAAATTAAAGTGTAAGCAAATCCCCTCAAAAACCCCTTAATTGGGTCTGTACCACTCATCTCTACAATCACAGGTTCCCATTTACTTAAAACCAGAACTGGCCAGATAAGATTAGCAAAACCCACATATCCAATCATCGGATTAACACCATTATCAATAAATATTTGTAACCAAGCTTTCTTTTTAAAGAAATTCACCAAGATTGTTAAAGCAATCAACATAAAAATAGCCAAACCCGTAGTCACAAAAAAGTAACTTAAGGTTGCTGAATCTTTCTTAATCCCTCCTTGATAAGGCTCAAGCAACAATCCCAAAGCCAACCAATAAAACCCCCAAGAGTAAAGTTTATGTAGTAAATTTTCCGTTGTATTCCCAGGCTTGAGAACTAAAATCAACCCAAACAAACAAAGAATGAATGTCACTAATGTAGTTTGCCATAACCATCTAGCTTGCAATCCGATTAACAAAATTAAATTGATTGCCAACATCAAAATCATTATGCTAAAATATCGCCAGCTATTCCATCTAGACTGACTCGCATCTTCAGGCGACGAATATTCTATCCATCTGCAAAGCAAATCGCCAACAATGGTACCGGGAATGACAATAAACAAATACTTCAAATAATCAAATTGAAAAATCCAAGGTACAGGAGATGACGACCAAATTAATTTAATCCAACCTTCCGAACCAGAAGACAACCGCATCGCCAACAAAAAGCCCAACAATCCAACTCGTAACCACACATTTGAGCGAGTAAATAACCAAATTAGCGAACCAAAAACGGCCATATTTGTCAGCACAACCAAGATGATATCGCTGCGTTCCAAAGAAAAGCCTTTTCCGTTTGGATAAGTTATATGAGATACGAATATAAACCCTAAAGTCCAAGCACTAAGTGTTATTCCTGTTCGCAGCCAGGAAAACCAAGATTTTGGTAAACGGACAAACATTAAAAATAGGATTAAAAATCCCTGTAAAGCTAGCCACCATTTTTGCGAACTTGCCTCATTAGGATTAATGACAGTTGGTCGAATATGTTGAAGAAATATGGCAAACGATCCTAACAAAAACCCTCTTTGTAGGATGGATAAAATCACTTGTTTTGTATCCCATCCTTTCGCAATGCGGCGAGACAAAGCCAGCGGTATAGCGGCCCCCATTGCGAACAAAAAGAAAGGAAAAACTAGATCGACCCATGTTAATCCAGCTAGTTTAGCATTGAAGATATGACTAGGCGGTGGTTCTTGGGCGTGGTACATCCAAGCAGGTAATGTCTTGCGGGCAATTGTACCTGACAAAACCATTGCTAAAACAGCAATTCCTCGCAGTGCATCTAGTGCATCAGCACGTTTAGTAATAGCAGAAGTAGAAATATCTTTATGTTTTACTATGTCTTTATTGCTCATAAAACCTCTATTCAATCACTTTAAATTTACTTCTGATTAAGCCTCGTAGCCAGCCTCCGGCTGCCATCGTTGTCAGCCTTTGTACTGAGTGCTTTTTGTTGGCAGTCAAGCGCGGTATGCGATACCTATTTACTCCAAAAAAGCCTAATTTTAAACTTACGCTATTGTATAAATATCCCGATAAATAATATCTCGATACATACTTATCAACCTCTTTATTGACAGCGCCGTAGGGGTATGCGATGTGAGAGCCAACAATTCCATTTGGATCTAAGCCTTGAGTGCATTTCCTTAATTGAATTTGAGCCTGCCCTAATTCTCGATCTAAAGCTTTAATAGGAATTGTAGTTAAATTTTCATGGTTAAGTCCGTGAGATTGGAGGTCATAAAATCCTTTTTGAAAGCCTTCTCTCAACTCTTGACAGTTTGCTTTGTCTAAAATTTTACCGCGCCGCCCGATAAATCCAGGATTGATAAATAAAACTACTTTAACTTTTTTTCCATATTTATTTTCAAGCTTTTCTAATATTGGCAATAAATTTGTATAGACACTTTTATAGCCATCATCGAAAGTAATCATTACCTTTTTTTGATGACGATGCTCAGGAGGTAACGGTTTATGGGGTTTACTTAAATAATAGTCGTAAAGTTCTTGCGTAGATATAAACCAATATTTATCGCGCACTAAATTTTCTAAAAAAGCTTCTAAGTCTTGCTGGTAGTAGTCGCTTTTAACTTCTGATTGCAGGGATAATAGATTTTTCTTGGTATCCTGAATATTGACAATATCATGGAAACCGAAGACGGGAATTTGTACTACGAGTGTTGCTTCGATCGCCTTAGCAATCAGCAAAGTCAGAAAGAAGGCGAACAAAAAGCTAAATAAGCGTTTTTTCCTGATAGTCCCGATAGTAAAAACAGGCTTAAAATAACGAGGAAATTTATCAACTAGAAAATTTCTCATTGACAGTCAAAACCTAATTGTGTTTGGCAAATTTCATCACTTGGCAACCCTGTAACTTACTGTGCATTGTCCCTAGGATATAGGCATTGAGATTGCGATCGCCTCTTTATACCTCAAATTGGGCAGATTGAACGAGGCACTGCCCTCAACAACTTTGCCCCACCCCCCAACCAGGAAAGAACAATCTCCCAGATAGGCAAACAATATTTTAGAATATCCTAATCAGCGCAGTGTTCTTAAACGCACTTGGCGCGATATACTCCAGAGTATAGAGGCTTGTTTTCCGTTTGAATTTTCCCAAGGGCCGGAGCTATGACATCCTATGCAACCTCCACTGCTAGAGCCGAGATGAGTGAGATCCGGCGATTGAAAGGCATACTGCCGCCAGAACTGCAAAGCTGGGTTACGGTAGAAAAGACCGTAGAGGTCAATCCACCCCTGATCCGCAGCGAAGAAATTGGCAAAGACCAAGTAGAGATTCAAATTGACCTGATCCGCTGGGAACAACTCGCAATGGATCAGCGAAATCTGCTATTCTGGCACGAAGTAGCCAGAGTTCAAAACGATACGATCGCCAAAGACGGCTGGGAAATGGCAGCCCTCGCCATCGGTTTAGGCGGAGCAGTCGGCGAACTGTGGGTACAAGACGGCTTACTACTACTGCTGGCATTAGCCCTCTGCGGCGTGTCAGGTTGGAGACTCTATCAAAAAAATAATGGAGACAAAAACCTCAAAGAAGCAGCAGAAGCCGACGAAAAAGCGATCGCCCTCGCCACTCGCTTCGGCTACACTCTCCCCAACGCCTACAAAAGCCTGGGAAGTGCCCTCAAAACCCTAGTGGAGCAAACCTCCAAAAAGCGGCAGCGAGCCAAATACGAAGCACGGTTGCAAGCCCTCAAACGCAGTGCAGCCAAAGCCAAAGCCAAAGTCAAAAGTAGCGATCGCCAAACCGAACAATCAGAAAACGTCTACAACTTATAAATAGCTTGGGGAACGGCATAAGTTTCAGCCATCAGGTTTCAAAATTACTCTGAAAACTCACACCTGAGACATCAGAAGTCGCGTTCCCCACCCAAGCCAAAACCCATCTTGCCTTAAGCGCGATCGCATTTTCTCAGCAATATATTGATCTACTTAGAACTATTAAGACAAAATAGGCAATATAAGATACTAGCTTGAAATTTGGAATCAAGACTTCATGGTCAGCCAAACCCCAGAGGCAGATTTTCGGGTAACTTACAAGGGCGAAATTCCCTCCGTTCATTTGCCCGTTCGTTTGAGCGTACTTGAGGCAGTAGCCTTTAAGACCACCTGTCAGCAACTTTTCTCAGGGACTCCCATCCCTAGTGAAATCATCCTTGATTTTAACCAAACCACATTCATAGACAGCAGCGGCATCGGTGCCCTAGTCAGCAACTTAAAAGTAGCCAGACAAAAGGGTAGCAACCTAGTGCTGCGAAGCGTCAACCCGCAAGTTATGGCAGTATTTGCCCTCACCAGCCTAGACCAAGTATTGACCATTGAGCAACCCGCCCCGAACGCAAACCCAACAGAAACCCGTCACTCTAAAGACAATCAGCTACCGATTACTCATCCCTCAGTACGCTCTTGGGTAAAGCGGCTCATAGACATAGTAGGAGCTTTAGTCGGTTTAGGAATTACAGGGATTTTGTTCCTACCAATAGCCATAGCCATTAAAATTGACAATCCTGGCCCCATCTTCTTTGGGCAAAACCGTTGCGGGTGGATGGGAAAGGAGTTTAAGATTTGGAAATTCCGTTCTATGCGCGTCAACGCCGAAGCGCTCAAATCCCAGATCAAAAACCAAGCCTCTGGAGCCATGTTTAAAAACGACAACGACCCCCGCATCACGCGAGTAGGTCGCATCTTGCGGAAGACAAGCCTCGACGAACTACCTCAATTTTGGAACGTACTCAAAGGCGAGATGAGTCTCGTAGGCACCAGACCCCCACTACCCGATGAAGTTGAGCGCTATGAGGTTCCCCAGTGGCAACGTTTAGATGTCAAACCGGGCATGACTGGCGAGTGGCAAGTTAACGGTCGCTCTTCCGTGCGTGACTTTGAAGATGTGATCCGCCTTGATTTAAAATATCAACAAAACTGGAGCCTGATGTACGATCTGAAATTAATTTTCAAAACTATAGCAGTCCTGTTTAATAAAAACAGCGGCGCTGTATAGGATTATATAGGATTAATGAAAGATGAGCGACTAAGGGCAAACTCTCATCTTCAGGTTGAGACAAACCTGAAAGATTTAACAACTGTTTTGGAATGGTTGGAAGAAATAGCACTTCCCCTACTCCCTCAAGAGCTATGGTGGCAGTGCCAATTGATTTTAAACGAAGGCTTTACTAATGCTGTCCGCCATGCTCACCAGGACTTGCCTCCTGAGACTCCCATTGAATTAGAGATCAAAATATTTGCTAATTCTTTAGAAATTCTAATTTGGGATCGCGGTCAACCATTTAACCTAAAAGAAAAGTTACAATCTATCTTAAAAGAGCAATCTGACCCCTTAGAAGCAGAGGGAGGAAGAGGGCTAATGTTCATAGACAAGCTCACCGACGAATTTCATTATATCCGTACTCCCGACGATCGCAATTGCCTAGTTATGCGAAAAAGCATAACGTGACTATCAATAACTTAAGCAGGACTTACGCATTATTTACGTAACGCCGCCCTCTGGGCGGTGATGATACTGCCCAAAGGGCGACGCTACAAATAGATTTGGCTTTAACCGGATTAAAGATAACAAACAGTGGATTTTAGTCAGTATCTTAGTTATAGAGTCAACCGTGTCTAGAGAAAGTCGGAAGCAGGGTGCCTCTGTCTCAGTTGATTAGGCAGGAAACATTTGCTTCAAACTTAAAATTATGCGTATTTTGATCTATTCCTATAACTACTACCCAGAACCCATAGGCATTGCCCCCTTGATGACAGAACTAGCAGAGGGTCTAGTCAAACGAGGCCATCAAGTTCGGGTAGTTACAGGTATGCCCAACTATCCGCAGCGACGGATTTATGAACAATATCAAGGTAAGTGGTATCTCACCGAAGACAGAAACGGTGTCAGAATTCAGCGCAGCTACGTGCGAATCAACGGGCCCCATCCCACCCTGCTAGATAGACTCTTACTCGATGGTAGCTTTGTTGCTTCAAGTTTCTTTCAAGCTTTCAACGGTTGGCGACCCGATGTAATTTTCTCTACTGTACCCCCTTTACCGATTTGCGTCCCAGTCGCCCTTTACGGAGGGTTTCGCGCCTGTCCCATCGTTCTCAATGTTCAGGATATTGTCTCCGAAGCAGCCGTGCGCGTTGGTTTGGTGAAAAAAGATAGCCTGCTGATTCGGATTGCTGACACTTTGGAAAAATTTGCTTACCGCACAGCTACTCAGATTAGCGTGATTGCTGATGGATTTGTGGAAAAATTACTTTCTCAGGGAGTAGCTCCTAATAAAATTGTTTGTATTCCTAATTGGGTTGATGTTAATTTCATTGGGCCTTTACCCAAGGAAAATAACCCCTTCCGGGAAGCTCACCAACTTACGGGCAAATTTGTTGTGCTTTACTGCGGTAATATTGCTCTGACTCAAGGTTTGCAAACAGTTGTGAAGGCAGCAGCTCGTTTAAAGCATATCCCTGAAATTGCTTTTGTAATTGTGGGAGAACCGACGGCACTTGGGGAATTGCAGAAGGATTGCGATACTTATAAGGCTCCTAATGTTTTGCTGTTGCCCTTTGAGCCACGAGAAAAATTGCCCCAAATGTTGGCGGCTGCTGATGTTAGTTTGGTAGTGCAAAAGCTGCGGGTAACTAACTTTAATATGCCCTCGAAAATCCAAGTGATTTTGGCTTCTGGCCGGGCAATTGTAGCCTCCGTGCCGGAAACGGGTACGGCGCATAAAGCAGTGCTGGAGAGTGGCGGTGGTGTTGTGGTTCCTCCTGAAGACTCCCAGGCTTTAGCAGAGGCGATTCGAGAGTTGTATCTCGATCCCGCTCAGGTGGAGGCCTTGGGTCAGCAAGGTAGAAAGTATGCTGTCGAACACTATGGGTTTGAGGAAGCTTTGAATCAGTATGAGGCTCTATTTTCGGCAGTTGTAGCCCGTAGCGCCCCGATTTTGGAGCCGTTGCCTAAATAGGGGAAGGAAAAATATAGCAGGAGGTAGGTAAGGCTAAGGCAGGAGGTAGAAGCCTATCGTAGCAAGGGTTTTAGCAATCAATTATGGTATTTCTTATGAGTGGTTTTAATTTTTAATTTTTAATTTTTAATTTTTAATTCTTCGAGATTGCGTTACAATTTGAAAAGTGTATTTACAAAAAAACATAAAACAATGACTGTTGCATATCCTCACAAATTTCGTAATGCTTTGGGTGCGCGAGAAATTCTAGAGCAGGTAGTACGCGATCGCGAAATTCACACGATCACCATCAACCGCTACCGTTACAGCGAACAGCGCAGTTGCAAAGACCTCACTGATTTAATCGAACTACTCGACGGTAAGCCAGCCGAACTCGTGCGCGACCTTTCCCGCCACATTTCCGACGAAGCCCGCCATGCTTCATGGCTCACAGAGTTGCTGATAGATTTAGGTGTTAGTGTCGGTAGGCCGCCGGGAGTATTGTATATTAACGAATTTGAAAGACTGCTGGACAGCGACCAAAAAGACCCCACCAAAGACCGCGACGACTTTATAATTTCTTCTCTAGCCGCAATTAACGTCACCGAAAAGCGTGGCTGCGAATACTTTTCAGCCCATATCCACGCCCTCAAAAAAGCTCCCCAGACGGAAGAAAACATCAAAATCCGCGAAACCATCGAAAAGATTTTTCCAGAAGAAGCAGGGCACGTCCGCTGGGGAAACCGTTGGCTAGCCCAAATCGCTGCCCAAAGCCCAGAACATCGCCAGAAGGTAGAACAAGCAAGACGTAAGTATGTGGCGATCGAACAAGCTGCTTTTGAGTCAGGAATGGATATCATGCTGGGTGCCGAACTCCGCCGTGTCAGCAACCTCGTAGATATCGCTAATACGATGCCAATGTGGGAACGCCCTCAATACCTGATGGAGCATCTACCACAGGCATTGCTATCACCTGAGCTGCAAATGACGCGAATTGACGTGGCTCAAAGGGCTTGGGAGCGCGATCCGCAGTCATTTATGGAAAAATTCGTGCCAATGTTCCTTAACGGTATGAAGGGGATTGAGAATAAAGGGAGCAAAAAAACCGCATAGTTCGCAATCATTACGTAACGCCGCCCCTAGGCGGTTTCTTGACCGTTCAGGGGACGGCGTTACTTAAGGTGGCAAGAAGGATGCTCAGAAGCGATACTATTAGTAGATATAATTCAAAACAATAAACCACACAATTTTATGACTACCACCGATTCTAATGTACAAACTGTTTCTACTGAAAGCCTTTCCAGTTCGGATATTATCACTAATGAATCGATCTCGGATGCAACGACAATCAGCTATGTAGAAGAAATTGAAACTGTTATTGCTGGTATGGCCGTCGATCAAAAAGTGATGGTGGGTCAAAACGAAACAGGAGGTCATCGTTGGCAATTTAAGTACGGTAGTGTTGAGGTTTTTGTGCAACTTACAGGGGAAACTGAGAATGACTCTTTGACTGTTTGGGCTGCTGTACTGCCGCTACCTGCGAAGAATGAACCACTGTTAATGCGGAAGTTGTTAGAAATGAACTGGCTCTCAACTTATGAATCTCATTTTGCAATTGTTGATAGTCAAATTGTGGTAGTATCTACTCGCACTTTAGCGGAGTTATCGCCAGGGGAAATTTCTCGTGCCATTACAGTTGTTGCTACTATTGCTGATGATTATGATGATGCTTTGCAAGCTGAATTTGGTTAATTGTTAACTGTTAATTGTTAACTGTTAACTGTTAACTGGGCAATTCCTTTTACCTGGTAAGGTTGTAAGGTGGGCGCTCGCCGACAACCATCTATGGCTATGAATTACAATATTTTTGGCGGCGAGCGCCCACCCTACAATTAGCAATTAGCAATTAGCAATTAGCAATTAGCAATTAGCAATTAGCAATTAGCAATTAGCAATTAGCAATTAGCAATTAGCAATTAGCAATTAGCAATTAGCAATTACCCTTTTTATGTGGCGTATAATTCCTTTGATGCAAGCATCTGGAACCGTTCAAATGGCAATTGATGAATGGTTGCTAGAACAGCATCACCTAGGGAAACATCCGCCAACTTTACGGTTTTATACTTGGGAACCTGCGGCGATTTCTCTGGGTTATCACCAGCGGCGCTGGCCTGAATTTTGGCAGGAAATAACTTGGCAAGGAATGCCTTTAGAATTAGTAAAACGTCCTAGTGGTGGGCGGGCAGTGCTGCATCAAGGTGATTTAACTTATGCTGTGATTGCTTCGGGATTGGGTAGCAATCGCACAGAAGCTTATCAAATTATCTGTCAATTTTTGATTGAAGGTTGGCGTTCTCTTGGTTTAGATTTGGATTACGGTTCGGCTGGACGGGGTTATATTCATAACCCTAATTGTTTTGGTACTGCTACGGGTGCAGATTTGGTTTTGACTAACGGATGTAAGTTTATTGGTAGCGCTCAATTGCGTCGTGGTAATGCTATTTTACAGCATGGTTCTATGCGTTTGCAACCAGATTGTAAGTTATTTTATCAGGTGTTTGGTGAAGAAATTATGGCTGTGGAATTTCCTTTTTTTAAGGCAAAACCACCCTCTGGGCGGTTAATTGACCGCCCAGAGGGCGGCGTTACGAGGCATATAAGTGTTGAAGGAGAGACTTTGATTGAAATTGTGGTTGAGGCTTTGACTTTAGCTGCTAAGCAATGTTTTAATATTGAGTTGGTGGTGCAGCCTCTTTCGGAGAAAGAGTGGGAGTCTATATTGCTAATGGCTAATGGCTAATGGCTAATTGTTAATGGCTAATTGTTAATGGCTAATGGCTAATTGTTAATTTTGTTCTGTTGATTTAGCGATCGCATTTAGGGGTAAACCGGGCGGATAGTTACCTTCTTCTTTAATGCGCTTGATATCGGCTTCTGTAATCTTGGCATTTAAGTATTTAGCAACTGCTCGTACAATATCGCCTTTGTCAATTGTTCCGGCGACAGAACCCGTAGGGGAGAGTACGACAATCCGCCGCATTTGATGGGATTCCATGCAGTTGATGACTTCAACTAAAGATGATTTTTCCCCAACTGCAATGGCTTCGCTCAGGGGTTTAACAATATCTTTGAGGGTTTGCTTTTCCCATTGACTGCGCTCAGTGAAGCGGATATCGTCAACAGAAACTAAGCCGCGATCGCGACCATTAGAAGAGGCAACGTAAATTTGAGAATGGGAAGTTTCTAATAGATATTGCTCAGCAAATTGCCGGAGTGTGAGATCGGCATTAATAACTCTAAATTCCCGGCTCATGGCATCGCCAGCTTTAGTTTTCAGTAAGGCTGATTGTAAATCGGCTATGCGGTTGTAAGAGGTGGCATTTCGCAGGCAAAACCAGCCGATCAGACCAATCCATAAGGCTCCTGGCTGCCCAACCAGTAAAAAGAGCGATGCTCCTAATGCGATCGCTAACCAACCTAAAACTTGCCCTGTTTTCGCGGCCCAACGAACACCTGCTAAGCGAGAGCCGGTGATTTTCCAAACCGCTGCTTTTAAAACCTGTCCCCCATCCAAGGGTAGACCGGGAATTAAATTAAATAGCCCCAAAATTAGATTAATTTCGGATATGCGTTCTGCCAGTTCGCGGAGTAAATTCGATGGTGGTAGAATTATGGCGGCTAAACCAACTATTAAAAATAGTCCGAAGCTGACTGCGGGGCCTGCGATCGCTACTTGAAAAGCTTGACCGGGAGTTTTCGATTCCTGCTCAATGGAAGCAACACCGCCAAATAGAAATAGGGTAATCGAATTAACTTTAATACCTTGAGACATAGCTGCCAAACTATGCCCTAACTCGTGCATGAGTACGGAGCCAAATAGTAGTAGAGCTAGTGCAAATCCAGCAACCCAAGACAGCACAGGCCCATAAGCTCCCTGGAACTCTCTAGCATTGGCAAAGGTTGCTAGCGCTAAAATCACAAACCAAGAG
Source organism: Kamptonema sp. UHCC 0994 (assembly GCF_029167235.1). Classification (GTDB taxonomy): domain Bacteria; phylum Cyanobacteriota; class Cyanobacteriia; order Cyanobacteriales; family Microcoleaceae; genus Kamptonema. Next base: position 23,830 of record NZ_JARFTR010000038.1, read on the forward strand.
GAATCTACAAATAGCGGGATGCCAAATAAAGAGCCAATTCGCCAACCTGCCTGCATGAATTTTTCCTTGAGTGCGTTTTTCCGGGTGGTCTCGGCTAAACTCGATTGACCTCCCACTTTTATTGTGACATTCCCAGGAGCACTAAGCTACTGGGATTGTGGGAACTACAGGCAATTGTATACTAGGCTTTCAAGCTGGCTGCCAGAGGTCGAGTCCAGATACCTTGTTCATTTTCTTGGTATTGTTGGTGAATAGCATCCCAAGCGGTGTGTTCTGCCTTACTCGCATCGTTAGTTTCGTCAAAAGCGCTGTTGTAGCGATCGATGAATGTTTTTTGAGCTTCTTCAGATAGGTGCGATCGCACTTCTGGGGACAAGTCAGCCGGGCCTGAGTAGCGGCCAGTACCCGCGCGTGGTAAAGTCATGTCGCTGACGGAAATTTCTTGGCCGCCAGCACTTTCCAGCAGCAGTTGAATTTCGCTTGATTTATCTGCGGGTACTTCTGCCATTACCAGAAATTCCCCTGCTTCCAGCCGAGTTTGATAAATAGTTGCCTTCTCTTCAGGCATTCCCAAGGCGGCTAAAGCTGAGACTAGGCCAGCACCAGCAGAACCTGCGATCGCACCGCTAGCAGCACCAATCAATACAGCACCCAAAGGCCCCGCTGCTACCACCGGCCCTACAAAGGGAATAAATAATACGCCAACGCCTGTTAACAAGCTCAAAAACGAGCCAAACAGGGAACCAAAAATGGCACCGTTTCGCAGGCCTCCGAGAATCAGGTCTTTTTTGGTAATAAAACCAGCGATCCGGGTTTCAGACTTAAAATTTTTCCCCATCACAGAAATATGATCGCGAGACACACCGCGATCGAGCAAGCGACGGATTGCACCATCTATTTGCTCTTCTTCCTTAAATACTGCTGAAACTGTACGTTCTGCTTTATATTCTTCTGCCATTTTGAGACTCCTTGAATATTTGTAGATGCGTTACTCTTTCTTGCAGTATAGGACTACAGTATGCTGTAATTGCGTCAATCTTCTGGTAGATTTTATTTAAATTAATTTATTTTTTTTTGTCGTTACCAACTCTCATTTTTTGTCATTCTAAGCCTTGCGAAGTAATCCTCAAGATGATTGTTGCCAGCAAGAGATTGCTTCACTACGTTCGCAATGACAGAGTAATAATATATTTTGTCATTGCCAGCTCCGCGAAGCAATCTCAGGGTATCAACAAAGGCGGTGGATTGCTTCACTACGTTCGCAATGACAGAGTAATAATATATTTTGTCATTGCCAGCTCTGCGAAGCAATCCCAGGGTATCGACCAAAACAGATAAATTAAATACGCTCACACTAACCCAACGTTCATAAGGTATCATATAAATCTTTCCATTCTTGGTTAAGACTATTAACTAAATCAATTTTCTTCTGGCGAGATCCTCCTTTAATCTGTTTTTCTCTAGCGATCGCATTGTATATATCCTCAAAAATCTCATAGTAAACCAATTTAATAATATTGTACTTTTTCGTAAAGCCATCTATCAATTTTGACTTATGTTCATAAACTCTTCTCTGTAAATCACTTGTAACACCTGTGTAAAGCACAGTATTATACTTATTAGTCATTATGTAGATGTAATAGTTTTTACTCATGGCTGTTAGAGAGGATTAAAAAAAGTGGTGGATTGCTTCACTACGTTCGCAATGACAGAGTAATAGTATATTTTTTCATTGCCAGCTCCGCGAAGCAATCTCAGGGTATCAACAAAGGCAAAAATGCCTACAAAGGAGTGCGAATATATCCCCACTTACCAAAACCAAAAGATACCGGAGCAAATCCGTCAGAAATATCATCATAAGACCGACTAAATTGCGGATTAATAACATAATTTCCACTTTTGTCTATAAAACCAAACTTCCCGTCATTTTCCACCTGTGCTAAGCTCTCAGAAAAAGAGAAGGCACTGTTAAATCTAAAAGGAATTACCAGCTCTCCTTTTGTATTGATATATCCATGTTTTTCACCATTATAAACTGCCGCTAACCCTTCAGAAAAAGGCGAAGCATACTTGAATTGAGGCTGAATAGCTAATTTCCCAGTTTTGTCAATATATCCTTCACCAACACTGAGACTAACTCGCGCAAAACCTTCAGAAAAATTACCTATAGCATCAGTCAATGTGTAATTAAGAATTATCTCAGTGAACTTTCCAGTCTTGTCAATAAAGCCAGATTTACCATCCTCTACAACCAAAGCTACACCATCAGAAAAAGGAAGCGCCCAATTAAATTTGGGCGGAATTACAAATTTACCAGTCTTGTCAATAAAGCCATCTTTGTCCTGAAATTTTACTACTGCTAACCCTTCCGAAAAATAAATAGCAGTTTCAAATTGTGGCTGAATTACCATTTTCCCTTTTGTGTCGATCGAGCCAAATTTGCCCCCAATCTTGACAGACGCTAACCCATCAATAAAAGAAGAAGCTTCTTCAAAATCCTGTTGAATCACAATATTACCTGTTCTGTCAATATAGCGGAACTTCCCACCAATTGTCACCAATGCCAGCCCTTTAACAAAAGGATAATGTAGATAATATTCTGGTTGAATCAATAATTTTCCTGTCTTGTCAATTACGCCCCATTTTTTACCAATTTTTACCCAAGCTACCCCACTAGAAAATGACTCAGCCTCATCAAAGATGGGCGGAATTACTAAAAATTCACTCCAAGGCGTATACTGCGGTGGCAATACATTTTCTATTTTCAATGCTTGACACAATAAGGCAACTATTTCGCCTCTCGTAGCATTCTTGTTGGGCTGAAGTTTCCTGACATTTGGATAGTTGACAATCAGGTAGTTTTCTGTGGCGGCGGCTACCGCATTTTTGCCATAGTCTGGAATTTCCGCCGCATCGTCAAAATACTTCTTTAATGTCTCGTTAGCTGGTGAAACAGGCTGATAATTTAACCCATTTGCTATAATTGTAATTGCTTGTACCCGTGCTAGCATTTGATTAGGCTTAAAAGTGCCATCAGGATAACCAGCAAAAAATTTTCTTTCCGTAGCAAATTTAATTGCTTCGCGGGCCCAATGGTTTTCTGGTACGTCAGTAAATGTTACTGAACTAACAACTGATGGAACATTTGGAAAAGCCTTGAGCAAAATAGCAGCAAACTCAGCGCGAGTAATTGTTCCCTGTGGGCGAAAAGTGCGATTGGGATAGCCGCTAATCATTTCTCGCTGTGCTAACTCAACAATACATTTTTCTGCCCAATGGCTTTGAATATCGGAAAAATTTACAGGGTTGGTCATAAATAGGCTCCTGTTTTTCAACTATTATACAATTTCACTTGACACTATAAGATACAATTAAATGTAACCAGCTATCAGGAAAAATTTAATTTCCTATGGTTCCAATTATTATATCTGTTTTTACCCTTCCCCATCCCTTTTTTAACTCAAGTCACAATAAGAGGAATTAATGGCTTTAGCACCTATTTTTCCAGTTATCCATCCAATCTTAAAGCGTACTTTCCCAAATTGCCTGTGGACAGGAGATGTCAATCGCTGCGAGATTGCCTTAACTTTTGATGATGGCCCACACCCGCAACATACGCCTCAATTACTTAAAGTTTTAGATAAATACAATATTAAAGCTAGCTTCTTTGTCTTGGGCTTGTGCGTCCAACGCTATCCGCAAATTGCTAAGTCTATCTATGAAAAAGGTCACTGGATTGGTTTGCATGGCTATCAACATATATCTTTCCCTAAGCTGACACCAACAGACTTAAAATTGGAATTAGAAAATACCCAAAATCATATTTACAAAGCCTGTAGTTTAGCACCTCAATTAGTCCGTGATGTTCGCCCCCCAAATGGTTTGTTTACACCGCGCCAATTAGATTTATTAACGGGTTGGGGATATCGCCCTGTAATGTGGAGTGTAGTACCTGAAGATTGGGTAAGACCGGGGGTTTCTGTGGTTGTAAATCGCGTGATTCAGCAGGCTTGTAGCGGTTCAATTATTGTATTACACGACGGACATTGTGGCGGGGAAGATGTGGCGCTGTCAGCAGCAGAAATTATTCCTCTACTTTTAGATAGAGGGTATAATTTTGTTACAATTGATAAAATCTGGAACCAAATTTAAGAGAACTGTTTGTAACGCCGCCCTCTGGGCG
>NZ_JARFTR010000159.1 GCF_029167235.1 Kamptonema sp. UHCC 0994
GGTAAAGATACCGCCCAGAGGGCGGCGTTACAAACAATAAACAATTAACAACTAACAATTAACTTCTACTTAATTCTCATTGAAACAACAGTGAAACGCCAAGTTAAAGTTATAGAAGCAAAAGCTAATCCTAATACCAAACCTAACCACAAACCTACACCGCCCCAATGTAGTTGGATTCCCAGGATATAACCGCTGAATAACCCTACACACCAGTAGGAAAAAAATCCAATCAACATCGGTACTTTCGTATCTTTCAAACCTCGTAAAGCACCAGCAGCGATTACTTGCATTCCATCGAAAATTTGAAACATTGCTGCAACTCCTAATAAAGAAATAGCAGTTTTAACAACGCTTAAATTTTCAAGATTATTGGTGTCAATATACATGGCAACAATTTTATCAGGAATTGTCCAGAAAATTAGCGCCGTGCAACTCATAAAACAAACACCGATTCCTATTCCTACATATCCCGAAATTCTAGCACCCTCAGCATCATTGCGCCCTATCATTTGCCCAACTCTGATTGTTGTTGCATAGGAAATGCCTACGGGAACCATAAAAGTAATTACTGATGTTTGTAAAGCAATTTGATGAGCAGCTAAAGTAGCTGTTCCCAAATATCCCATTAACAACGCGGTTACTGCGAACAATCCAGTTTCTACTGTAAATAGTATACCAATTGGCCATCCCGTGCGAACAAGTTCCCGAAATAATTTGGCATCAAACTTAAGTAAGGGACGAAAAAGTTGGTAACTTTTCAATTTATGATTGATGAAAATAAAACCTACTGCTGCTGCGAATGTCACCCAAAAAGAAATGGTACTTGCCCAGCCAATTCCAGCTAAGCCGAGTGCAGGAAAACCAAATTTACCAAACATTAGTACATAATTGCCAACAACATTTAGCAATACGCCACTAACTGTAATGATCGTCACAGAATGGGGTTGATTGAGTGCAGAAACAACATTTTTTAATACTGCAAATCCCATCGCCGCCGGAAATCCCCAAACAATAGATCGGAGATAGGTTTCTGCTAAAATAACATTGCTCGGTTCTTGACCCATAAGCATGAGGATAGGGCCAGAGTACCAAAGTAAGATCATAACTGGTATCGAAAGGGCTGTTGATAGCCAAAGTCCTTGACAAGCGAGGTGACTTACGCGGTCAATTTCTCCACTACCAAAAGCTACGGCTACCAGTGCTCCCACAACTGAAATTATCCCTGTAGTAATTAACAGAAAAGTAGAAAAAGAAATTGCACCAAGAGCTCCAGCGGCTAAAGTTTCAGTTCCCAGCCAACCCATCATCAGAGTATCAAAAAAATTGGTAGCTGCTTGGGCTAGTTGGGCGGCGGCTAAGGGAATTGCTAAGTGCAGACAGGCTTTGGCTTCTGATAAAATATCTGATTTGATTAGGGCGCGATTCATTTAAAATAGTGGCAAGAGGAAGAGAAAATAATATAGAGTTTAGATTAAATAATTAATTAGATTGACGCATCACCCAATTGGATGAACTTGTAAGATGAAGTTGGTGAATTTTAATCGGAAAATATTTAAGGTTGCAAAGATTTTGCACTTAGAAAGGTTGCTTCTAAAGATGAAGAGATAAAGTCTTTTCCTTTCTGTCTGTCGTCTTTTACTTAGTCGCTTAGGCCGCTGCGGAGAGTTCGTTAACCATTTTCACACGACCTTTGACCACCGATCGCAGTAAGCGGTTGGCTGCACTTCTGTCATCATCATTTAGGGACTCGTCGAAGGCTGCGGCCATTAAACCGTAGCGATCGGCTAGAGTGAGAACGCCTGTATCGCTTACACAAGCAAGCATTTCAGCGATGGCACCGGGGAGAAGTTGTACTGGAGGCATGGGTTTTTTCCTGAACTCTACTCTTTCATAATCTCCTGTTTCCCAGAAGTGCGAGGTGATTCTTAGGCTGGAGAAGGCGTGATGTTTTGGGTGAAAATGCGCGATCGCAACCGCTTTAAACCTGTGAGAAGATACCATCAGAGTTTGTGAGTCGAGTCACAATCAATAATGGCTAATGGCTAATGGCTAATGGCTAATGGCTAATTGGGCAAAAATGCTTCCCCTCTGCCTTCTGCCTTAGCCTTACCTGCCTCCTGCCTCCTGACTCTTTGGGGAGTAGTCGCCTTGGCTTTGTCGAGGATGTAAGATCGCCTGTAACGTTTACGAGTTAGATTATGGCGATCGAGTCTGCAATCAGTGAAGTGGCAATTGACACTAACCTGAAGCAATTTCTCTTAGTGCTTTCGGTGTCCTTGGGTGTAGCAACGCTTCCTCAGATTTTTAGTTGGTTTCGCCAAATTCCTTATACTTTGCTGCTGGTGATTGTCGGTACTGGATTAGCCTTGGTAGATGTCCGTCTGGTGGATCTATCTCCGGCATTAATTCTGTCTATTTTTCTTCCGCCTCTGTTATTTGAAGCAGCCTGGAACCTTAAATGGTCAGACCTCAAACGGGATTTGTTCCCTATTAGTCTATTTGCGATCGCGGGAGTGGCTGTTTCCATTGCCGGAGTTACCCTGGGATTAAATCAACTCGCAGGAATGTCCCTTACCACTGCTTTGCTAATTGGAGCTAGCTTATCAGCAACCGATCCAGTTTCAGTCACCGCCTTATTTCGAGAATTAGGGGTGGGAAAACGCCTCTCAGTATTGATCGAAGGCGAAAGCTTATTTAACGATGGCATGGCAGTGGTTGCTTTTACCCTTCTTGTGGCCTTACCCCTGGGAACGGCACACCTGGGACTGCAATCGGTGCTAATTCAATTTTTTATAGTTGTGGGAATTGGGATGGCCGTTGGAGGTGTGATTGGCTTCGGCATTTCCTATCTTACCCAACGATTCGATCTGCCTTTGGTTGAGCAATCTTTAACGCTGGTTTCTGCCTATGGGACGTATCTGATTACTGAAGATTTGGGAGGCTCTGGGGTAATTTCAGTGGTGACAGCGGGTTTGATTTTGGGCAACTTTGGCTCTCGGATTGGTATGAACCCTCGCACTCGAATTATTGTGTCGGAGTTTTGGGAGTTTTTAGCTTTTTTTATCAATTCAATCGTCTTTTTGTTGATTGGCGATCAAATTCGCTTTAATACACTGACAAACAATTTGGGTATTATTGCGATCGCTATTGTTGGCATGATTGTGGCACGAGCGATCGCGACTTTTGCCATCAGCGCCTTTTGTAATCGTCTGGCTCATACAAATATCTCTGGCTCTGAGCAGACAGTGCTGTGGTGGGGCGGTCTACGGGGAGCCGTGTCGATCGCACTAGCATTGAGTGTGCCACAGGCGCTACCGGAACGTGAAACTGTGGTTGCGGTGGTTTTTGGTGTGGTGTTGTTTACGCTGCTGGTTCAAGGCTTGACGGTTAAACCTTTACTTAAGTGGCTCAATTTGCTAGGAGATCGACCCTTGCGAGAAGAGTATCTAAAACTCCTTGCCCGTCAGGTAGCGCTCGATCGAGTGTTAACATACTTGCAAACAGACAATAAACGGGGTATCGATCCAGAATTTTATCGCTATCAGGAAGCGTTAATTAAGGGTGAAATCGAAAGCTTAAAAACAGAAGTTGAAAAGTTGCAAGATCGACATCCTAATTTACAGGATTTTATCATTGAACAACTGTGCGGAGAAATGTTGGCCATTGAAGCAGATACTTACGCAGAGTTTGTACGATCTGGTCGATTAAATCAAGAATTAGCTCCTCTGCTACCAGAAGTGTTGCAGGGTGAGTCAGAAGGATAATCTTCAAGTTATAAGGGTTTGATGTAGCTGTTCACCCCGATCGAAACCACAAACGCTAATCCGCCGCTGGAGTTTCACTAACAGCAAGAAACTCCAGCTCTGACAAGTAAAAATACTTAATAAGTTTATTACGTAAGATTGAATAGTTTCCGGCAATTTGCAACGAAACTTAATCTAATCTCCGATAAAACTCTGATTGAATTGATACAATCTATCTCAAGATAGATATAAAAGCAGCTTTTAAATTTCTAGAATAGAAATTATTAATGGAGTTTGAGGTGAAACAAGTAGCGATCACCTTTAGTCTTTTTAGTCTAGTAAGTTGCACTCTTGTGAGTTGCACGACAGATACCCCCAATACTCAAAGCGGCAAACAAGAAAGTTCTGAACTTTCATCCGTTGCAGTAGCAGTTCGCGATCTCGGCAACCCTTTCTTCGTACAAGTTGGTAAGGGTGCAGAAGCGGAAGCAAAGAAACTTGGCGGTCAAAATATAAGAACAACTCTTGTTTCCAGTGGCGACGACTTAAATCAGCAATTCAACCAAATCGAAAACTTTATTGCCTCAAAAGTCAGCATTATCATACTCAATGCTGCTGACAGTAAAGGGATTGCTCCCGCTGTAGAAAAAGCTAAGCAAGCAGGAATTCCAATAGTTGCAGTTGATACCGCTGCTGATGGAGGAGTTGATGCGACAGTTACTTCAAATAACATCCAAGCTGGGGAAGTAAGCTGTCAATATATTGCCGATCGTTTAAAAGGTCAAGGTAGTGTTGTAATTATCAACGGGCCTCCTGTTGCTTCAGTGATTGAACGAGTCCAAGGATGTGAGAAAGTATTCTCTAAATATCCAGGGATTAAGCTTCTTTCACAAACTCAAAATGCAGAAGGTAGCCGCGATGGTGGGTTGAGAGTTATGAGCGATTTACTGACTTCCTTCCCCAAAATTGATGCTGTTTTTGCAATTAATGACCCCTGTGCCATTGGCGCAGAGTTAGCTGCTAAACAAGCACAAAGAGACGAATTTTTTATTGTTGGTGTTGATGGCGCACCTGAAGCTTTAGATGCGCTCAAACAGAACAATAGTCTATTTGTGGCTACAGCAGCTCAAGATCCATTTCGCATGGCAGCTAAGGCTGTTGAGGTCGGAAATGATATTCTGAAAGGAAAGAAGCCTGCGGAAACAACAATTCTAATTCCAGTCAAACTGATTACTCGTGAAAACGTTAACGAGCATAAAGGTTGGACAAGTGAATAAATTTTAGGGGCGAAGGATTTGCGATCAGATTCTATCTATTTATACGAGAGATTTTAAGCGCAAATGCTTCGCCCCTGGGATATATAGCAACCGCCAAGGCGATTAATTAGGACTGATTACGTAACGCCGCCCTCTGGGCGGTGCCCTAACCGCCTAGAAGGCGGCGTTACGTAACTTCTCAAACAAATAAAGTCGTCCTAACCGTCTTGGCGGCTGCTATATGTACAAAATCGGAAGGCTCCCTTTCAGATTGCGTAATACTATTAAAAAGTATTACATAAAATTGGAGGAATTTTGATGGTAAATATCTCGGAATCACCTAGGGAAACCAAACCAATCTTAGAAATGCAAGGCATTACAAAAACCTTTAACGGATTCAATGCTTTGCAGAATGTAAATCTGACAATTTATCCAGGGGAAGTTCACGCCCTAATGGGTGAAAATGGTGCCGGCAAGAGTACGCTGATGAAAATTCTAGCGGGAGCTTATATAGCCGATGAGGGAGAAATCAGAATTAATGGCCAAGCTATTAAAATGACGAACCCCAGTCAAGCTAGAGAGTTGGGGATAGCTATTATTTATCAAGAACTTAATCTCGCCCCCAATTTGACAGTTGCCGAAAACATTTTTATGGGGAGTGAACTCACAAAAGGAGGTGCACTAATCGATCAAAATGCAATGCGAAGTAAGGCATCTGAGGTACTAGAAAACCTCGATGCCAGTTTTGATGCTGGAGACTTGGTTTCAACACTTTCAATTGCCGAACAGCAGCAAGTTGAGATCGCCAGAGCACTCAAAGATCAAAGCCGCATTCTAGTCATGGATGAGCCAACAGCAGCGCTGTCAGACCGTGAGACAGAAAAGCTCTTTGAAATAGTTCACCGCTTGCGAAATGAAGGGATAGCTATTATTTATATTAGCCATAGGATGGAAGAAATTTATGCCCTTGCCGATCGCGTTAGTGTAATCCGAGATGGTGGCTATATTGGCTCTCTGGAAAAGAGCGAAATTTCCGCAGAACGCCTAGTAGAAATGATGGTGGGTCGTCCTTTACAGGATTTATACGAACATAAACGTCAAACAAATCCTGGCTCAGTTGTGCTGGAAGTAACAAATTTAAGTGATGGGCGGAAAAAGGTAAAGTCTGCGAGTTTTAAACTTCATGCTGGCGAAATCGTTGGTTTAGCTGGCTTAGTTGGTGCTGGTAGAACTGAGCTTGCTCGTCTGATTTTTGGGGCCGATCCAAAAATCAGCGGGGAAATTAAATTAGAAGGTCGTCCTCTCAATATCTCCGAGCCAAGTAATGCCATTAAATCAGGAATTGCTTATGTGCCAGAGGATATTAAAGAGCAGCATCCATTGAACATTTCTAGCCCCGATGATGCCATTGAAGCTGGCATTGCCTATGTACCGGAAGACCGCAAAAATTTAGGTCTATTTCTAGAAATGAGTTCGGGTGAAAATATCACTTTGAATGTGCTCGATCGAGAAGCAAAAGCTGGGATTATTAACTCAAAATCTCTGGCTCAAGTTGTGACTGATGCCATTCAAAACTTAGGGATTCGTCTTGCTAGTCCCAGCATTAGAGCAATGGATTTATCTGGAGGAAATCAACAAAAATTATTGTTAGCCCGTTGGTTGGCAATTAACCCCAAGGTACTTTTATTAGATGAACCAACGCGAGGCGTAGATATTGGGGCAAAAAGCGAAATTTATCGCATTATTAGCGATTTGGCAACAAATGGTGTCGCCATTTTGATGATTTCCAGCGAGTTGCCGGAAATTGTGGGAATGAGCGATCGCGTTTTAGTAATGCGGGCCGGAAGCTTAGTTGGTGAAGTGGGCGGCTCGACTGGGGAAAAGATTACACAAGAGAACATTATGGCTTATGCCACTGGGGCAAAAGGAGTATCAAAATCATGAGTCAAACGCAAGCAAAAATCACCAGTAATTCAAGCAAAGATCGCTCTAGGGCGAGTAAAGCTCAAGCTTGGAGAAATTTTATTCAGGTGGCTGGTATCCTGCCGATTTTGGTTGGCATCTGTATAATTTTTTCAATTGTTACACCCAACTTTCTTTCCCTAGGAAATCTGATTAATGTCATTCGGCAAGCATCGATTAATATTGTGCTAGCTACGGGGATGACCTTTGTAATTTTGACTGGAGGAATTGACCTTTCAGTGGGGTCAATTTTGGGCGTGACAGCGGTTGTCGGGGTGTTAGTATCGTTAATTCCCGGTGCAGGTTTGCTGGCCGTACCCGCTGCCTTATTAGCAGGAGCCGGTTTAGGATTGCTTAATGGCTCATTAATTGCTTATTTAGGTTTGCCTCCCTTCATCGTTACCCTAGGTTCTTATACTGCTTTGCGAGGGGTTGCCTATTTAGTAGCTAATGGCACTACAGTTATTAATCGCAATCTAAATTTTGCCTGGGTAGGTAACAATTATTTGGGGCCGCTTCCTTGGTTGGTTATCATTGCTTTTCTGGCAGTATTAGTGAGTTGGTTTGTATTAAGACGGACTGTTCTTGGCAGACATATTTACGCTGTGGGTGGTAATGCACGGGCCGCGAGACTAACAGGAATTAAGGTAAATCGGGTACTGTTATTTGTCTATGGCGTGAGTGGGTTACTGTCTGGTTTAGGCGGTATTATGAGCGCGTCGCGCCTTTACAGTGCGACTGGGATGTTAGGACAAGGTTACGAACTAGATGCGATCGCTGCTGTTATCTTGGGAGGAACGAGTTTCACGGGTGGGATTGGTACTATCTGGGGTACTTTATTGGGTGCTTTAATTATTGCCCTACTCAATAATGGATTAACCCTGATGAATGTATCGTTTTTCTGGCAGTTAGTTGTTAAGGGTTTGGTGATTATTATCGCCGTGACTATTGACAAACTTCGTACTCGTTCTAGCTTTGCATAAGAGTGAAAAAAGGTAATTATACCAACTCTGAGAAGTAAGAAAGAAGTGATGTTAGTGTAGGTTGGGTTACGCTTCGCTGCACCCAACCTTTTTTCACCCATTGCTATTATTACCTCGAAACTTAATCGAATTAAAACTCCGCCTCAAATTCTCCACCAATTGCCGCAACTGCGCTAAATTTCCCACCTCACCACCATAGCGCCAGCGCACATAAGCCTGAGAAACTTCCTCAATTACTTCCACTTCATCAACACCTAAATGTTGGCGCATATCTCGCGCGTATTCTAAAGGCGTTTGATCTCGACGTTTAACAAATCCTTTCCTGGCTAAATCCTTCAACATTTCCTGATAGATTCCCTCCACTGGTGGCAATTTCTTCAACCAGCGACGGTAACGCCAATTTCGCCAAGTTTGCCACAGCAACCAACCAATAAAACCACAACCAATTCCTACAATCAACCCTGTAAATAACCCCACCCAACCTTTAGCAAATAATGCTAAAAACCAACTAATTGCTATTACTAACCAGGCAACAACAAAACCAATAACTGTATTTAATAAACCCGTTACTGGTGTCGGCAACCAACCTGCAACCCACTTCCAAAAAGCCTGCAAGGCGCTAAAAGTTTGATTATCTTCAATCGATTGTGGATAAAGCGGATATCCGGGAACTGGGTTAAACGGAAACCAGCCATACTTAGGAAAATACACCTCAGTCATTAAATAGGCATCAGTGTTTTTGACGATATATAAACCCGTAAACGGATTGAATTCTCCCGGATCGAAACCGCCAACTACTCGCGCGGGAATCCCCACCGATCGCAACATAATTGTCATCACGCTAGCAAAATGGTCTGGATAGCCGCCAGTAATTTTATTCCCAGCGGGACTGTCTTTATATCCAAATAGAAACGCCTCGACTAAATCTTCATCTTCCCGTAAAAATGGCGGTTCTTTTTGCAGCTTGTAATTGGGATTTTGCTTTAAATATTGAGCCAAATACAAGGCTTTTTCATAAGCTGAATTAATCGGCTTATCAGACTTCGCAACTCTAGTTCTAGCGGCTAATATGTCCTCAGTTACTCGGCGCACTTTATCTTTAATTTGCGGAGGAACTTGTAGATAATAATTCTTAATGGTTTTAAGATAATCAGTACCCGCTTTTCCTAACAAATTGCGATCGCGATAGGGAACCTCAGAAATCACTGTGTAAGTCAGTCCCTCCCGCAATTCCAAAGGCGATCGCAATGTCCCCTCTGGATCGACGGCTACATCCTGCGTCGGAAAGTAAAGTTCCTTCGGTTGATCCAAAGCAGGAATCAAGTTAGGCATCTGAGAAACCATTGTATAACTCTGAATCACCTCTCTAGTGCGGTTCAAAGTCCGCATCCAATTAAGATAAAATTGGTAAGACCAAGAAGGTCGATTCAGGGTTAGGGCCTTGTCATTGCGGGAAATCTCCCAACCTTGACCAGTGTAGCGATCGAAGGCCAAGACTCGCCAAAAACCTGCGGCTTGCGATCGCACTCTCATTACCACTTGGGGTTTCATTTCTCCCCGCAAGTTTTGGTTAATTTTAGTATTAAAACCGTAATAAAAAGTATCGTTTAATTTCCCCGGCCCTGTCTCTGGATTGCGGCCGCTACCTCCCCCAGAACCCTCACTATTACCACCTCTAACATAGCCGGGATTCGTAATACTGCGACCGTCAAATTGTCCCTGGTATTCAATGGGCACACTTACTGGAAAAGTCCGCAACTGATAGCCAGGAAAGCGGGGCAAAAATGCAAAAATACCCAATCCTAAGCCAACAATTACTAATAATAGCAGCCCAAAACGTTTGGGAGATAAAGCCTCGCCAAATTCCCACAAGTTGCGCTTTTTGTCTTTTCCTTCTTCCTTCTTCCTTTTTCCTACTTCCTTTAAAATTCCTAAACGCGATCGATAATCGAGTACCAAAGTCGGAATCGCGATCGCCAAAAATAGTAACAGCAACGGCGCAAATGTCAACTCTTGGCTGAGAGTACCCGCCACTCCCAACAAAATCAGCCCAATCACCATCGAATAGCCTAAATCTTTGCGCTGCGGCAAGTCAAAACTGTGGAGCACTTGGAGTTGAATTAACAACTTAGCCAGAATCAGGCGGGTGTCATTCAACTCCCCTACCAAACTGAGAAGAAAGGCAAACAAAGCCAGCAACATTCCGATTGCCAGACAGAATTTAACTGGGATATTGCGATCGCGCCGACTAAACCAACTCCAAGTCGCGCCCACAATACTCAGAGGGACAGCCCAGAGGCTAATCGCCACCTCCCCTTCCCCCACCCCAGCCGCCACATCTGTAGCGATAATCCCGACTGTCACCAGCGCTTGTACCAGTACCCGCAGCAGGATCGATTCCTCAGTCTTCGGCTGTGGCATCGTCTCAAACCACTGCCAAAGCTGACTGAAAAAAGGTAAATTTCGCCGTTTGTCCGCAGTCATTGGCTAGCTCTTAGTTAGTGTATACTAAAAGTTTAGCTCAAAGCTGCAATCTGTAAAGAAGAAGTCAAAATTTTAAATTTTAAATTTTGACTTCTGAGCAAGCCCTTGAAAATCCATTTCTGGAGAAATATATGATATTTAAGAAACCAATTCAGACTTTATTACTGGGATTTGTTATATGGTTTTGCCTCTTGGTTAGTATTGGGCAAAACCCGGTCGTAGCAGCAACTCTTACGGAGGCTGGATCGACATCTCAACAAAGGATACAAACTCTGCCTGAAAAAACGGTCAATCTGGAATTGGGAGTTGATAGCTTTCTCACGTCGATTCCATCAGGCTATTACACGATTGCTAATGTTGCAGGATTGAAAAGCCTGTTAGAGAACCCTCAAACCGTGTTGGTAGATGTGCGAGAATCCTCTGAGTATCTGTTGGGACATATACCTAATGCAATCAATATTCCGCTCCGAACCTTGAGTCATAATCTGGATAAAATCGGGCGCGATCGCCCTGTGGTTTTGTACTGTTCAACGGGCTACCGATCGGGAATGGGGGTGATGACGTTACACCTGTTGGGCTACGACAATGTTCAAGGTTTTCCACCTAGCTTTGCAGGCTGGAAAGCTACAGGAGAAGCGATCGCCATTCTTTAATTAGGGCAGGTGAAACATTGAGGTGGATTTCCGTGCTATTGAGGGTTGGAAGCTTTAAGAGTAAAGGCACAGTTGGCTCTAGCTGTGTCAAGATACTCCCCAACTCATACTGTCCTACGTTGGGTTCTAAGTGGGCTGCATCGGTAAAGATTTGTTGGGACACATCGGTTGCTGTCCATGTTTTGTTCAACGAGTTTGTGAGGATGAGCGAACGAGTGCGATCGAATTCTGCAATTCCTGGAAAACTGACGAGACGCAAATAAATATTAGCAGTACCATCTGGTCGAATACGTTTGAAAGCGATCGCTTGCCAGCTATTTCCATGTCGATCCTTGAGCGTTTGGCGAGACTGGTATACCATTTGCCCTGGTGATTCTTCCAATTGGCGAATACCAGCAGCATGAGCGGGGAAAATAACAAGCCCTAAATTCAATGCCCACGCTAGCATTAGGAGCATGAATACGAGGGCAATAAACTGATGTAATTTTTGAATAGGTTCCTGACTCTTCTTCAGCATGAGGTTCTCCTGATTAATTTAACGTTATAGCAACCTTCTCGGCGGTTAGGACGTTCTGAATTCCTGAAACTATTGATTGATTCTATTCCCTTCTTCCCTGAGCATCGTAGCCCCTATCCCCTAGCCCCTAGCCATAAGTGCGATCGCAGGTTGACAAATAATTCCCTGAGCTGCCGATAGAATTCTTTGTCCAAGAAATTGAATACTAATTACCCCGCAGCAGGCCCATTCATCGAACTCAAAATCTTCTGTACAATTTGCACCCCTGTTACAGCTTGCCAACCAAACAATCCCAGCAGAATTATGTTCAGCGAAATGTGAAGGTTGCGAACCCAATCATGCTTCTGCATAAAGGGAACCAACGCAGCAGAAGTAGAAATTAACCCCACCATTCCTAAGCCTGCAAATAAATGAGGGCCGATCGCAATTTTGCCACTATTAAGGTAGGTAACAGTCATTCCCCCGATCGCCCCAATTACCATCAATGCTAGGAGGATAGAGCCAATTTGGTGATGGCGGATAGCAAACCGACCTTTAACCATTTCTTTCTTGATATCTCCGTCTGCCAGCCTCGTCCGCCGAACTTGCACGCCTAGATACATTGCATAGAGCGCAACGACCAGCAAGAGCCACATGGTAATGGGGTGAAAAAAGCTCAGATAGGGCTTGAGAGCCGCTAAATTTTCCAAATTCATACGGTTATATCCAAAGTTTTCGTATCTATTAAATCTATTTAACTATTTTATGATTAATTGGTTATATATCTAAAGGTATACTTAACTGATTGACTATAAAACAATTAATTAGTTATAATCAAGAAAGCTACAAGAAAAGGTTGCAATACCTTAAAAGCTGCTGATTACTGCACCAAGGTTTTTGCAATCCGTTCAATATTGGAGATTACAGCTATGAAAACGAATGTGGGTTCCCTCGATCGCCTGATCCGCCTGTTGTTGGCTTCGGTGTTATTTTATCTAGGACTATTCCTTTACAGCGGTACAGGATTGGGGATTGGTCTAGTCGTTGCAGGTGGCGTATTGCTGGTAACGGCTCTGGTCGGTTTTTGCGGTCTTTATAGCCTTCTGGGAATTCGTACCAGCCAGACAAAAGAGCAACTTTAGAAAAATTCATTCATTAACTCTTAAGGAGTGCGATCGTGGACAATAGTCTTCCTCTCGAAAGTCCATCTCTATCGCGGCGGCAACTACTCAATTTCATCACGGGAGCCGCCGTCGCCGCTACCGCAGGTGCCGCCCTCTATCCTGCTGGCAAATTTTTCATTCCGCCAGCAGAAACGGGAGCGGGGGGAGCCATTCTTGCTAAAGATGTTTTAGGAAATCTAATTCCAGCCTCACAAATCCTCGCAGAACCGCCGGGAACCCGTGCCCTAGTTGCGGGTCTGGCAGGAGAACCCACCTACTTGATTGTCAAAGAAGATGGCACCCTAGACAGCATAGGGATTGTTGATAACTGCACTCACCTCGGTTGCACCTTTCCCTGGAACCCAATGGATCAACAGTTTCAATGTCCCTGTCATGGTTCCCGCTATGCTCCTGATGGGACGGTGGTGCGTGGCCCGGCTCCTCTACCGCTGAAGATTGTCCAGGTTGTGGCGATCGATAACAGCATTTTGATCTCACCTTGGACGGAAAACGATCCCCGCACTGGAGAAAAGCCTTGGTGGCTCTAACAATTCCCAATTATCAATCAATCTCTCAAACTCAACCTATCAAGAATCATATAAGACAATAAGACGCAAAGATAATGGGGAGGAGAATTTGGTAATTATCCATTACCAATTACCAATTACCCATTACCAATTACCCATTACTCATCATCAAGCCAATATATCCAGACTTAATTATTAACCCCCAAAGTCGGATAAACAGCAAACTTCAGAGGTTTATGTTCTTGATTTTGAAACCTAACTGTTAACGGGTAAGTCTTATTAGCTTGAAGCTCAAACAATTCCACACTCAAATAACCAGAATTAGGCCGATGGGCTGCTGCTAATGCTTCCCCTGCTTTGAGTTCCACACTTCCCCCAGCAGGTAATTGGCACTCAACTCTAATAGAAGCCTTACTTTGCCTCTCCACAGATTGATATTCAGCAACAAGAGTCAACAAACCTGCACCAGTCAGCCATTGCCGTTCAATTGGCGGCTGATTTAGCGGACAAGTTAAAGTTAGAGAACCCATAATTTCCCGCGCTGCTAATAGCGATAACACCATTTGCTGTTCTGGCGTAGCCTCTTCATAGCGAGGGAGTTGATCGACATCAGAAAAACAGCGCACAGAACCTAATAAAACTAAGCGCGTTAAATCATTAAGGGTGTCATACTGTTGGGGAAACAGAGCTTTTTCTACAGCCTGCACCATTTTTGCCCCTTCTCGCAATCCCGATAATACAATCTCCTGACAAGGTTCTAACAATTGAGCAAAAACCTTCTCTGTTAGCGGAATTGGAAATTTCCCCCACTTGAGATTTTGCAATTGGGCACTCCACAAGTGCAAGGGGGGAACCCATTCATCGGCAGCACCGTCTGGATAATCATATTCGTAGTCTTTAACTTGTGTTTCCCAAGGGAACAGCGGCGGATTGCGTAGGATTTCGGCTTTCAGCCGCTCTTTCAATAATGTTTGAAAACGGTCTTGCACGGTCGGTATTTCTCCCAATTTAAGTGCTTGGCTTTCTGGATAGAGAAAGTCAATCTCTTCATCATCAAGTGGGTCTGGTTCATCCCACTCTAAATATTCCACCCTATTAATATCTTCTAAATCAGTCGGCAGGTTGAGGTTTTCCTCTTCCTCTGAAGAAGCGCTTGCCTTTGGCTTTTCTAGTAGCCAGTTGAGAAACTGACCCTCGAAAGCGTCTTCATTCTTATTCGTTCTGTTATTCATCAGTAGATGCCCCTTCTCCGGAACCTGAACGATTGCGTATTTCCCAGGCAAGCTCTAGTAATTTAAACCATCGCTTCTGTACCTGGGCCGCCGTGCTACCGAGGGTTTGCGCGATCGCAGAATCTGACATACCCTGTTGCTTTAACCTTAGCAAACTCTCTTGCTCTGAGCCAATTTGTAACAGAAAACTATCCCATTGCTGCGGTGTTAAGCCCAAATTCTTTTCTAAGTCAGATTCTAACCATTGGTGGACTAACTCCCATCTATGGGAGAGAGCAAATCTGAGCAAGTGATATTTAAACCGTTGCTGTAAATAGTCTCTCTGACGCGGAGTTAAACCTAAGATTGCTTCAATTTCGTTAGTGGGCAAATCTTGCAAGCGCAGGGCGAAGTAGTCAGCGCAGTCTTTTTGGTTGCGCTCTTCCAGATAGGTCATCAATTCTTCAATTACAGCCTGCCGTAGGGAGTCTGACTCATCAGTTGAGTTGCCGCCTACCATCGCTTCCCGCACCCGCGTTACTGTTGCGTCGTTCCAGGTAGAGTCGGATTCTTGACCTGCGCCGTCAGCGGCCTGCTCCATATCTACGGAGGTTTCGTGGGGTTGCTGTTGGGAAAAGGTTTGCGATCGCAGTACGATCAGTTGTTGACTCCTACCGCGCGATAAAGGAATCCGTCGCTTGCCAAACCTTTCCGCGAAAGCCATATATTCTGCCAACTCTAACCTAGTTCGAGGACTATAAGTCGCTGGCAGTTGGGCCTCTCGCCGGAAAGCGTTCAAAGCTTCCAGGTAAAATCCCTGCAAAAAGTCTTTAATTAACTCCAGCCGCGCTTGATAGCTCGACTGCACCTGTGGAGGAGTAATGTAGCGGTAGACGATCGCACTTAAGGTACTGTGCAATTCTACCCGCCCAGGGCCAGAACCTAACTGATAATACTGGAGACACTGCTGTAAGCGGTGCTGAGCAAGAGTTATTGCCCAATGCTCCACCTCGCCGGAAGCTTGAATTCGCTTGCTTTCCGTGCAAATTCGAGTAACTTCTGCTGTTAAACGCTCTGCTACTTCCCGGCAATTCTGCTCAGAAGCACGAGTGGACTTTTGGAGTTCGTCCAACAGCAGTTGAAAGATTTTTTCCACGCTCTGGCAGATTTCCCGCATGATTGTTGATAGCTAATATTGACCCTAGCACATCCGTGCTATTTTAGATTTTGGAATTTAGATTAGAGGATAATGGTAGGTATTGCAGATTTTGATACGAACTCGCACTGCTCTGTAAGCCCTCTGTAAGCCCAAATTCCCAATCCCAAATCTAAAATCGACTGATGGATTTAGACCAACAAATTCAAACACTGATTAACGAAGCCAGCCCTGATGGTACTACACCTCAGATTGTAGAAGCGATCGCGCCCGCTCTGAAATTGCTAGCTCAAGAGTTGCGCCATCTCCAATATTACATTCTGCAAACCCTTGATGGCAGTTGGGCCGTGACTACTTTAAGCAATCGTACCCAACCTACTTTGGAGAAACGGGTAATTTACGCTTTCCCTACTTCCAAGGATGCTTTAGCTTCCTTAACACCCTTAGATCCTCGGATTCGGGCAATATTTATGCCCGTAACCCATATTTTATTTCAGATGCTAGCTTTAGAGACTATTGACAGCATTGTATTCTTTGAAACTTCGGGTCATCTGGAAGCGGGAACTGAGGTAACGCGATCCCAGGTACAAAATTTAATTGGTGCATACTTGCAACAATATCAGCATCAGCAGTCAGCCCCTAAATCTAAGTTTAGCAATCTTCCCCCTGATATTGCTTGAATTGGTAATTGGTAATTGGTAATTGGTAATTGGTAATTGGTAATTGGTAATTGCTAATTGCTAATTGCTAATTGGTAATTGCTAATTGCTAATTGCTAATTGCTAATTGCTTAGAGGAAGGATTGACATTTACCCTTGTGGCAAAAACCTATGAGAATTTTGCTAGTTGAAGACGACAATCGCATAGCCAAACCTCTAGCAGAAGATTTAAGGCATCAAAATCATGCCGTCGATATAGCGAGTGACGGCATCGAAGGCTGGGATTACATCCAATCAGTTAATTATGACCTAATTTTGTTAGATTTAATGCTGCCCAAATTAGATGGGATTGCGCTGTGCAAGCGTCTGCGTGCAGCTAATTCCAACGCTCTGATCTTGATGCTAACAGCGCGGGATACAACATCAGATAAAGTTGTAGGACTTGATGCGGGGGCTGATGATTATTTAGTTAAGCCCTTTGAATTAGAAGAATTAGCAGCAAGAATCAGAGCTTTATCTCGCAGATTTCCTGAAACCAAGCCGCTGATTTTAAGCCACGGCGATTTGCAACTCAATCCCAGTAGCTGCACCGTCACCTATGACAATCAACCTTTATATTTAACACCCAAGGAATATATGATATTAGAATGTTTTTTGAGAACTCCCGCTCAAGTTTTGACCCGTGCAGCAATTTTAGATAAACTGTGGGATTTCGATCGCTCCTCTGGAGAAGGCACTGTCAAGACTCATATTACAAATTTGCGGAGCAAGCTAAAAGCAGCCGGAAGTTCAGAAAACTTCATCGAAACAGTTTATGGAATTGGCTATCGTCTCAGCGGCATCAACTAAAAATCCTAAAAATTCTACCTACTGTTGCAGATTGGTCAAATTATGTTTACCAAAACTCGTTGGCGTTTGCTGTTATCTTATCTGATAGTATTTACCTCAATCTTAGTCATTTTTGCCGCTGGGGTTCGATTTTTGTTCGCCCGCAGTCTCACCCAACAGCTAACAGAACGACTAACTGCTTTAGGACAAGGAGCTGCTACTAATGCAGAATTTGAAAATGGAAGCATCAAGGTTGAAAGTGACTTTATTGTACAACCATTTCTTCATAAAAATCAAGGTTTGCAGTGGTTTGATATAAACGGAAATTCGATTTTAAAGCAAGGAAATATTGTGCTAAACTTGCCTTTATCGACGAAGAAAAGTCTGCTAAAAATTGAAATAGGAAAAACTAGAATTCAAGCGGTTATCTTACCAGTTCTAGGGGGCAGCGAGCGTAAGCTGATTGGATATTTAAGGATCTGTCAATCTTTAGAAGAACTAGACGAAACTTTAACTAAATTAGATTTGGTACTGGGGAGTAGTATTATTTTAGCTTTAATTTTTAGTGCGTTTAGTGGCGTAATCTTAACTCGGCTTGCCGTGCAGCCAATAGAAGAGAGTTTTCAACGGTTAAAACAGTTTACGGCTGATGCTTCCCACGAACTCCGCAGTCCTTTAATGGCGATTAAAAGTAATGCAGCAGTAGCATTAAAATATCCCGAAGAAATCAGAAAATCTGATATAGAAAAGTTCCAAGCTATTGTTAGTGCTGCCAATCAAATGACGCACCTAACAGAAGATTTATTGCTGTTAGCTAGGAGCGAAAAAAAATGCAATTACCACAAAGATCGTGTCAATTTAACTACAATTTTGGCAAACTTATTATCGCTATATCAGCCTGAAGCCAGTGCTAAAGAAATTGATTTAAAATATGAAACTGGCGAAGATATGTACTTACTAGGAAATGTGGCACAACTGAGACGGCTGTTCGCCAATTTGATTGAAAACGCACTTAACTACACGCTGTCAGGAGGAAGAATTGAAGTTACAGCCAACTTAGTACGTTCCTATCTAATTATTAGCGTGCAAGATACTGGTGCGGGAATAGCACCAGAGCATATTAAACTCGTTTTTGAACGATTTTGGCGGGCGGATGAATCTCGTTCCTATTGGAAAGGAGGTTCAGGTTTGGGATTAGCCATTGCCAAAACCATTGCCCAAAGTCACGGCGGCTCAATTAGCCTCACCAGTCAGGTAGGAGTTGGCAGTTGCTTCACAGTACGATTGCCATCTGTTTAAAATATTTGATAATTAGCAGTATTAATTTGCTAATTTTTAACAGCTTTTAAATTAAAGTAATCATATTTTGATTGTTTACAAAATTCGCAAATCATTGACAAATTATTTTATAAAGTGTACATTATTTTAAGTTGTCTGAGCTTTCTCAATTATGTTACGCAAGTCTTACCAGTTTTGGTTGCAGCATATCAACCCTCGTATAACCACTTTAATCGTGACAATTGGTGTAGTTGGACTTGCCAGTTGTCTATCGATTAGTTTTATTTTAGCGTGGCTATTTGAAGAAGTATTGGAAAAAGAAGCTTTTGGCTTTGATACCGCTTGGCTGTACTGGCTGCACGGATATACGAATCCGAGTCTAGATGCTGTGATGTTGACAATTACTCAGCTTGGCAATCCCAGTGTAGTAGTAATTATTGTGACAGTTACACTGGGAATGCTTTGGTTGCAGAATCACCGTTCAGAAGCTAAAATTTTTGCCATTGCTTGTTTGGGAGCGGTGATTCTCAATAGCGGAATGAAGTTATTTTTTGCTAAACCTCGTCCCCATCTTTTTCCAAGTTTAATTTCTGAAACATCCTTTAGTTTCCCTAGCGGTCATGCTTTAGGATCTTTGGTAATGTATGGGTTTCTAGCTTACTTACTTTCTAGTCACTTTCCCAAGTTTTCACAATTTATCTATGCTCTAGCTGTTGTTGCAATCGCTGCTATTGGTCTAAGTCGGATATATATAGGAGTACACTGGCCGACAGATATAATTGCTGGCTACGGAGTCGGTTATATTTGGCTGATACTCTGCATCACAATGCTGAAGTTGCAAACCCGACAAGTCTAGTATTATTTTCCTAAATTCATCTTCTAATTTGATTCTAGATCATTCATTGTTATACGACTCAGGTGCGATTAGTCTTCTGTGCTTTAGAGTTGTGAACAGGATACAGACTCCGAGTATTGACAAAAGGACTATAGATGAGCCGACAGTACCAAAATTTAGACCACCTTTTTCGTGTGATTTTGTAAGCACATCCCCCAGTGTTGCACCAAATGGTCTGGTTAGGATAAACGCAATCCAAAACAACAAGACTCCAGAAATTTGGGTAAAATAATGCGCGGCTAATACTAGGCCAAGCAAACTAGAAATTAGCAACGCTCCTCCTGCAAATCCAAGTCCAGAAGTATCGGCTAGGAAATCGCCCAAGGCAGTACCCAAAGTATTGGAAAATAAAATTGCAGTCCAATAAAGCAACTCAACTTTAGGCGTTTTGATGTTATTAACAGATAGAGAGCCAACGCTGAATCGCCAAAACGCCAAAGTAACTAAGAGAATGGTAATTAAAATCGTAGACCCTGTAGTGTAGCCAAGCTTTAAAGTACGATCGATGTAATCGGACATCGTTGTACCAGCCGTGCTGGTTGAAAGAATGACAGTCCAATAAAGCAATGGGTTATAGTTTTTCGATATCAATTGAGTCACAAGAGTCGTTAAGAACACTCCAATTAATATCATGGAACTAACTGCATAGCCCACATTTAACGTCATTGATAAAAGGTCTCCTGCCGTTTCTCCCAGAGTGGTTGCACATATCTTCATTATCCAGAAAAATGCAGTGATTTGTGGAAGTTTACTCATTGTTGCTATTGGGTTATCCTACTTTGGCTATTTCACTTTATAGGATAAATGTCAAGAACTCGGAAATATCGCTAATCAATCTTGTTGGTCAATCGGCAGTGGGGCTAGTTTCTTCTGCTTAAGGCTTAAGTAAATAACCAGGCTCACAATTATAGAAAGAAAAAGCATACTGGTGCCGACCGTACCTAAACCAAAGCCACCATTTGTAGGAGGTTGTGACAATAAATCGCCAGTAGATGCTCCCAGGGGACGAGTCAAGATGTAGGCTATCCAAAATGCCAAGACTGCATTCATTCTGAAGTAATAATAACCAACGGCTATGATCGCAATTAAAACGCCAAATACTACTGCTGATTGTGCATAACCCAGCTTCAAAGCTTCTGCTAGGAAGTCTCCTGTTGCCGTGCCCAAGGCAAACGTAAATAAGATAGCTGCCCAATAGAATAGCTCTCTTTTAGCTGTGTTGATAGAGTGCATAGCTAATGTCTTTTCGTTTGAATACCACAGCCCAAAAACTGCCGACAAGACAACACTAAAAACTATAATAGTTGTCATCAAACTAACTCCAAGTTCCTCTACCAATCTATCAGTAATTAGTGTGCCGGTGATACTCATCAAAACGACTACTATCCAGTAACTGACTGGGATATACCGTTTAAGCCTAAACTGATTCAAAAGCGCAATCAGTAATACGCCGCTCATAACATAGGATGTAACGCTTAAACCAAGGTTCAGGTTTACTGACAGATAATCAGCCGCAGTTTCACCTACTGTCGTTGCCAGAACCTTAATAATCCAGAAGGAACCTGTAACCTCTGGAACCCTGTTTAAAATCTTCTTCATGATATTTATCCTTGAGTGTTCCAGATTTGGGATATTTCCCTAATTAAGGGCGGGAACTTACAGGCCCCGCCCTACTCTTGAAACTGCTTTAATTTAGGCTTGTAGTTTCACTGTAGATAACAAAAATCAAGAACTTAGCAAGATTCATTTGAGATGGAAAGTTTTCAGGTAATTTCTCGCTGATGAAGCGATCGCAGAGTAAGTCGTTACCTACTCTAGCATCGAGAGGATCGGTCCATATTATGCCGTCTAAATGATTACTGAATGGCGGAACGACATCTTGCATCGCCAAATCCTTTCTATCTAGGTTTCCGATTTCACTCTAGATGATAAATGTCAAGAACTTGGAAAGATTAAGCAAAACCTAAAAAATTTAGAAGTTATGCAAAAACAATACCCGTAGCAACCGCAGTGGCATTGTTGTCAACAATTTCATTCAAGAAGGACTATTATATGAAGATTAATATTAAATTGGTATTAACGGTTAACAGTTAACCGTTAACCATTAACCATTAACCGTTAACCATTACTCAAATTTAAGCTTGAGAAGCCTTCAAACGGGCAATACTATCGGGGAAAATATCGATCGCCATTTTCTCATCTTCCCGCGAACTAAGCGATCGCCTCACTTCACCCAAATACAGCGGTACCGAAACCCCGGATTTTGGATGCAATATTGTGCGAACTCGGACGATCATCTGGTCTTTTCCCCGTCCTCCACGACCGAAAGAATATAAATCCCCCGCCGCTTGTCGCATGGTAGCTTCTAACTCAGATTCTCCTATGGTTGGTGAGACAGCAATCACCGTTTGCGCTCCCCCAGTATCGTAAACTAAAGTGTAGCGAACCGCTCCAGGAATTTCTGCGCGGGTATAGAGTCCTAAACTGAGGGCAAATACACCAACGGTAAGAACGCCCATAAAGCTGGTAATTCCTACTAAACGAAATCTAAAACCCCATTTCAAAATAAAAGCTAGGACTGTAATAACAGCAACAACTGCTGTAATAATACCCATCCACTGGGAATAAGTTAGAAGCTGAGAATTTGGTGTCATTTTGTAATTGGTAATTGGTAGTTGATAATTGGTAATTGGTAATTTTACCAATTAATTTTTTCTGCCAGTTAGTAGATAAGCGATCATATCTCCTTTTCCTTTAACAGGGATCGCGCCGCGCTCCTCAAATATATACTTATCGCACAATCGTTCATAGGTAGCAACCGTTACTTGAATTGCACCGGGGAGACCGTGAGATTCCATGCGGTTGGCAGTATTTACAGTATCACCCCACAGATCGTATGTGAACTTTTTAGTGCCAATTACTCCTGCTTCCACTGGCCCGGTGTTAATGCCGATGCGGATACTGAGTGGCTGACCGGCTTGAGTGGGCATCTGAGCGATTTTTGCCTGCATATCGAGGGCCATTTCTGCGATCGCCTCGGCATGATTTGTTTGAGGCGTTGGCAAACCGCCTACTACCATATAAGCGTCACCAATAGTCTTAATTTTTTCTAACCCGTAGAACTCGGCTAATTGGTCAAAAGCTGAAAAAATTTCATTTAGCAACTCTACTAATTCTGCTGGGGACAAATGGGCTGAAAGCTTTGTAAACCCGACCAAATCAGCAAACATCACGGTTACGTCAGCGAAACTGTCAGCAATTGTGCTTTCTCCCCGCTTCAAACGCTCTGCGATCGCGTAGGGCAAAATATTCAGTAGTAACCGCTCGGATTTTTCCTGTTCGTCAGCCAACTTCTGCAAATAAGCCTGTTCCTGATCTCGGAGTCGCTTTTTCTCCAAACAAGCACTGATCCGAGCTTTCAGCAACACGGGATTAAAAGGCTTAGAGAGATAATCCTCCGCCCCCAACTCTATGCAGCGCACGATGCTGTCGATATCGTCTACCGCCGAAATCATAATTACGGGGATGTAGCGCAACTTATCATCAGCCTTCAAGTGTTCGAGCACTTGATAGCCGTTCATTTGGGGCATCATAATATCGAGAAGCACCAAATCAAAAGGATGCGATCGCATCATCTCCAGAGCGAGGATGCCATCTTCCGCTACCTTGACTGTATGACCTTGCCGTTGGAGGCGGCGAGCGAGCAAGTCACGGTTAACTTCATTGTCATCAACAACCAGTACATTACCCTCTTCAGGTTTCATCTCTCTTTCTCCCTGGAAAGTTCCGCCTAATCAGCTTAGCGGTGAGAGGAAAGGGAGGGCATGGCTGATGCAGCATAGCTATAATCATCCTTTTTGTGAATAGCCTTATAATATTTATACGATAATAGAACTTTTTACAGGGCTCCTCAACTGTGGATGCTTTGTCATAGCAAGCCTCTTACCGTTATAATCTATCATGACTTAAGTCACATCGTCCGACGCAGATTGATATTGGCTATCTCTAAATTCTTGTGGGTTAGTTCTCCTGTGGTATGGGTTGTTTGGGCGATCGCATTTAATTGGGTACAAAATTTTTTTTGATAAGGCTCGCTTCGCTTCACTGGACTTGACTATCGATTTTAGACAACGAATTATTTACAGAATACCTAAAATCCCAATCTTACCCAACCTCTGCGGATAGCGTGGAGCAATCTGTTTACTAACTGCTGAGCTTCTTCATCAAAGGATGAGCTGACGATCGCCTCTTTTAACATTCTGCGATCGCTTTGGGTCAAAATGCCGTTGCAGCTAGCGTTGGCGAGGATGGCATTGAGAGTATAGGTGGCATTGGTAGACATAGGAAGTATTTTAAACTCGACCCTTTAATCATCAGTGGAAACCCTGAGACTTGATGTGAGAGCTGTCGTCTAGGGGCGTGATAATTTTAAGGTGAGGGTGCGATCTGTATTTGTAAGAGATGGTGATCCCTATCACTAGAATCCCAAAGACTTGAGATTTTACTGTAAGAAAAAGGTATTGACCCCCAACAGTTGTAAAGGCGATCGCACCACCAACACCTCCAGACTTGCTACTCTAGTAATTATTAGACAAAATCAACCCAAGCAATTATGAGCAGTACAGTCACATCCCCCAAACCTAATCTCAACCAACCACCACTCTCAACAGCATCCGCCGACACTTCTACATCGCTTCTGGGCGACTTCATTCAAGAAACACTAGCCTTAACCCGCCGACTCTTCATCCAGTTACAGCGGCGGCCATCAACTCTAATTGCAGGCATTATTCAGCCCTTGATGTGGTTAGTATTGTTCGGGGCGCTATTTCAAAATGCACCCGCCGGCTTATTTGGCGAAAGTCAAAATTATGGTCAATTTCTCGGCGCAGGCGTAATCGTTTTCACCGCCTTTGCAGGTGCTCTCAATGCTGGTTTACCAGTGATGTTTGACCGCGAATTTGGATTCCTAAATCGCTTATTAGTCGCCCCTCTAGCTTCCAGATATTCGATAGTTTTAGCCTCAGCGATCTTCATTGTTACCCTCAGTTTTATTCAAACCGGGGCAATTGTAGCAGCGGGTGCGTTATTGGGCGCGGGACTACCAGGAATATTAGGATTAATGGCGATCGCACTGATTATTTTTCTCTTAGTCTTAGGTGTAACAGGCATCAGTTTAGGCTTAACCTTCGCTTTACCTGGCCACATCGAACTCATCGCCGTAATCTTTGTCACTAACTTGCCTTTGTTATTTGCCAGTACAGCCCTTGCCCCCCTATCTTTCATGCCTCACTGGTTGCAAATTGTCGTCACTCTTAACCCTCTAAGTTACGCAATCGAACCCATTCGCTATTTATATCTTCATAGCAATTGGTCTTTAGCTAGTGTTGTGATGCAAGCACCTTGGGGTGATGTTACTTTTGGCGGTTCACTGTTAGTATTGCTGGCTTTTGATGTTGTGGCGTTATTAGGAATTCAACCGCTATTGCGCCGTCGGTTTGCTTAATCACGACTCACTTACTCACTATGATTTGCAGAGACGCGATTCCTGGCATCTCTGCAATTTTTCAGGCTACTTCTATCTACAACTCGGTCATTATTTTGGGCCCATCATGCTACTGCCAGCTAAAGTGGCATAGCCAAAGGTAGCGTTAAATTTATGACACCAGATTGCCACAGACTTATAGTCAGCAAGCTTAACATTATCAGGAATTTGATAGCGTTGAGCGCCGCTAAACTGTCGCAATTTACCAAGACTTACATAATTTTCGCTTTTCAAGCCTGTCTGTGGTGGCGTAGTAGAACGATACAATATTACTTCCAAATCTGGCCCTTGGTCGCTAGTCTTAAATGCCCGATCTAATACTACATAGCGTTTCCCATTTTCGCTAATAATACTAACTTTTCCCTGGGTGGGTTTCTCCCCCGCCATAAAGTTTCCAGACGCGATCGCAGTTTGTTGCCCCATCATCTGAGCTTGACTAGCTGACTGATTCACCGCCGCAAGGGAACCGACAGTTAACAGTGAAGCGATACCAACAGCAACTAAATTTTTATAATTCATTGATTTGAAGACCTCAAAATTATTTCATTCATAGCACAAAGAGCTTTATTTGTCAATAACGCAGGAACGATCTGAAAACCAAGGGGTATCGGGTGTATGACACTTGATACCTTTGTTGCGATCGCCCGCACCTAATTGTCTCAAAAAAATGTTAAATAATGTTAATAGGGTGTGGCAAAAAATGGGTTTAGATTTCCAAAGAAAAAACTGACAGCAAGTAAAACTAACTGTCCCCGACATATCAGGATTTGCATCTATGACAACTTCAGGATTTGGCCGCCAAGGTTTAAAGCACCGCATTTTTTTGCGAATCTTGCGTTTACCACTAGCAACCCTAGTAGTGCTCGCCGTTACTTCCTTTGCTACTGCCGTTGCAGCCGGGTGGTTTGCAGACATTGGAGCAATCAGCAACATTTTTGCACATATCAATGTTTGGCAGCAAAACCCTCCTGTGTGGTTACAAGTGCCAACTGTCACACCTAAGTATCTGCTCATACCGACTGTAACATTAGTGCTGATTGCTTTGGCTACGATCCGTATTTCTCCTGAACCAAAGATGTGGTCGCGGGTGATAGTAGTCGCAATTATGCTGGCCTTAACTATTCGCTATGTTCTGTGGAGATCGCTTTCCACTTTGAATTTAGATGACCCTCTAAACGGCATCTTTAGTCTAGGGCTATTTTTCCTAGAAATGTTGATGATTGCCAGCAGTAGTATCCAGCTATATTTAATGCTGAGAATGACAGACCGCCGCCAGGAAGCTAATCTTATGGCTGATGCTGTCGAAAGTGGAAACTTCACTCCTTGGGTAGATGTTTTAATCCCAACTTACAACGAACCCGCTTTTATTTTGCGACGCACAATCATCGGCTGTCAAGCCTTAGATTATGACAACAAAAAAATTTACCTGCTAGACGACACCAAGCGGCCTGAAATTAAGGCGTTGGCGACAGAATTGGGATGCGAGTACATGACAAGACCGAATAATCTTTACGCAAAAGCAGGCAATCTCAATTATGCCATAGCCAAAACTAAAGGCGATCTGATTACAATTTTCGATGCTGATTTCATTCCAACCACAAACTTTTTGATCAGAACAGTAGGATTTTTTCAAGATCAAAAAGTTGCCCTAGTTCAGACTCCACAAAGCTTTTATAATCCCGATCCAATTGCCAGAAATTTAGGCTTAGAAAATGTTCTTACCCCAGATGAAGAGGTATTTTATCGGCAAATTGAGTTGATTAAAGATGGTGCAGGAAGCGTTGTCTGTTCCGGCACATCTTTTGTCGTTAGGCGTAAATCCTTAGAAAAAACTGGCTGCTTCGTAACAGATTCGATCAGCGAAGATTACTTTACGGGAATTCGCTTATCAGCTAAAGGCTATCGCTTGATTTATTTAGATGAAAAATTAAGTGCTGGTTTAGCGGCTGAAAATATCGCAGCTCATCTAACTCAAAGGTTGCGCTGGGCACGCGGTAGTCTCCAAGCATTTTTCATTGACTCCAATCCTTTAACCATTAAAGGTCTTAACTTTGTACAAAGGCTAGCTCACCTGGAAGGATTATTAAATTGGTTTACCAGTCTGACGCGAGTTTTATTTCTAATGATGCCTTTAGCTTATTCATTTTTAGGCATCATTCCTTTTCGAGCTAATGGGGCAGAGTTGCTATACTTTTTACTGCCTTACACTCTAATACAAATTACCGCTTCTTCTTGGTTAAATCGACATTCTCGCTCTGCCTTACTGTCGGATGTTTACTCTTTTGTGTTATGTTTTCCCCTAGCATTAACAGTAATTCAAGTGATGCTAAATCCTTTCGATCGAGGGTTTAAAGTAACACCAAAGGGAATATCGAGCAATCGCTTTAATTTTAACTGGAATTTAGCCTGGCCATTCCTCATTCTATTTGTGGCTACAGCAGTGAGTTTGTGGCGAAATTTAAACCTTTGCTTGACTACCAGCCAAGGCGATGCTCTTTTAAAAGGTATCAGTTTGGGCTGGATTTGGAGTGTTTACAATTTAATCATGATTAGCGTGGCGCTGTTAATCTTGGTGGATGTTCCGAAACCAGATATTTATGATTGGTTCAAATTACAGCGAGTGGTGCGCCTGAAGATTGGCAACCAGAGTTTTTGGGGTATAACTACCTTGATTTCTGAAGTTGGTGCTGAAGTAGCTTTGACGCAGCAGTTAAATGAAACTGTTAGTGTTAAAGGTGGAGAAGTCGGTCAATATCTAACAGATTCTTCTTCAGTAGAGTTAGAATTTGTGGAGAATAAGTTAGAGTTAAAAGGACAGATTATTCGCAGTGGTATTAGTGGGGAGTTTCCTACTTTGCGAGTGGGTTTTGAGCAGGTTAGTGTGCCTCAACACCGTCGTCTGGTAGAAATGCTATTTTGCCGTCCCGGTCAGTGGAAACGCCATCAAACGCCCGGAGAATTACACTCACTTTTGCTGTTGTTTAAGATTTTACTGAGGCCGCGAGCTGTGTTCGATCGGAATAGGGAAGCGAGTGCGATCGCAATATCTCAAGTCTAATTAGTAGTCGTAACGCCGCCCTCTGGGCGGTAAAATAACCGCC